>NZ_JABUEX010000079.1:0-8018 GCF_013314835.1 Syntrophothermus sp. | reverse complement strand
GATGGCGCGGTCGCTGTCCGCCTCGACGCCAACGGCGCCGGCGGCGGTGCCCATGATGTTGAAATGGGAGAAGTCAACGGGGTAATCCTTTTCCGAAGCGGAAGTGGTTTTTCCAAAGGGCTGGGGATAAAGCACCTCCTTCCCCCGGTAGGCGGACTTCCCCACCTCGCAGAGCCCCACGCACCCGTCCAGGCAGGTGGCGCAGAGCCCGCTGAAAGGGCAGACGCTTTCCCTGGTCCGGCTCCTCGTCAGGGTAGCAGCGCTGGCGTTGGGTTTGCTGAAAGACATCCTCAATCTCATCCTCCTTAATTCGATCTTTCTCCCTGCGCGCCCCTCTTTTATCTCTTTTTTCCGGCGCAGGCAGGATATGCCCTGAGGAATACCTGTTTTAACAATCGTGTTTTAAAATTCGTCGAACAACGCGAAATTCCTGGTATCCAGTGCGATGTATACATGTATACATGATGGACGATCCAGTATTCACCGCCTCCGGGAATTAAGGGAAGGCACCGGGAACGCAAAAGGGGAACCTTAAGGGAAAATTGGGCGCCCAGCAGAAGAGCAGTAGTGGCAATCTTGTTGACCATCCTCGGTCAGCCCCGGGAGTTGGAAGCGATGGCCTCTAACCCGCTGCAGGAACAGCAGATCTAAAGAGGCGGGGTCCTCGACCATTCTCGCCTGGCTTGCCAAGTTTTGCAGGCACCCCAGGACGAGACTTATGGCATGCTGTAGTGAAGAAAAAAGGAGAGAATCGATACTGTTCTCTTGCAGCAGTGAGCACTTAAATCTTCTGATGGAAAATAAGCAACTTCCTGGAAAGGAATGACGTATCTCTCGTAGAATCCATGCTTTTTCAAAGTTCCCCGGGCGTGGCATTGTAAAAATCACAGCGGCCACTGACGTTTCGGTAAGGTTTTTTCTTCCTCGTTTATCGCTCCCATTCTACCATGCCGTTTATCTGGTCTCCCAGGGGGTTAGTATGCAACGCATCCCGCTTAGCCACAATTGATTATTGAATCACCGTAGTGCCATATTGATAACCAAAGCCCTAACCCGTACGCCCTGCTTTGACAATTCCGCAGCTTGGGTTTCGAAAATCTTTTGTGCTTCCTTCAGATCAAGCATAGGAGCATTTCGTTTTCTATAATCGTCTTCATCCCACTGGTCACAGTTGAACCACGCAACAACATATAGACCATGCTGACATCTATTATCCCTTAGATAGCGGTCAACGAGTTGCGTCTTCATTGCATGATTCAACTCTCTATTCCAACAACCTTTTACTTCGATAATCGCTGAGACAGAGTCAAAAGCTTCCCGGTGGGAACTTCGCAAAACCGTATCAACATGAATATCCGTTTTCTCCCCTCTGCTCGAACCGTAACCGCGGCGGATTTCAACCTCACGATTAACAATAATACCCCTCTGTTTCAGATCTTCATCAAGGTGACTTTTTATAACATCTGAAATCTCGCTTTCTTTTTTCGGTCGATAGAGCCCCATGATCTCGTTCCATAGGATAAAGGCAAGAGGCGTTTCACCTTGTAGCTTGGCTTCGAGTCGCTTCAAGGATTCGATTATTACGTCGAGAAGTTGATCGCCATTTTGCACAAGTCTAACGTCCCGGCTCTTCGCCATCCTAAGTATGTCATGAGGCTGAAGGGGCACCCAGGTGTGATACCGCGCTAAGGATTGCGCTTCTAATAATGACCATTTGAGCCAACTTACCTGAGGCAGTTCGTGGATAACCCGGCGAATTGCCTCGCAGGCCTGGTAAGTTCCACGCCGTTTAAGATGCTGGAGAAGCGAATCTCTAAATTCGGCGATACTTTCTCTTGGTCCCACCCAGTAAACATCATCGTGCTCAGGATCTTCGCTATACGGATACCGGCGGACCAGCCAAATATAAAGGTCGGCCAACTGGTCTTCAGTAAGCCGGCGACCGATACTTGCACGGTCGTCAAATCGATCCGCCACTAGTAGAAGCACCTCGTGAGCAAATTTGGGGTCTTTCTGGATGGTCGGCCAGACAACCGACCAACCAGCATCCTCGGTATGGAGCATAAGAATGCTCGCGGCAACGACAGCCCTCGAACGCTCGTCTTCACCACCGAGAGAGGAGAAGGAAATAACTAACGATTCCGCAAACGCCCTTGCCTCTTTAATTCCGTGGTCAAGAAGCTCGCAAAGCAGAGAGCCCATGCATTCCGGTTTCAGTTTCTTATCCTTTACCTTATTTAAAAGTGCGGCCGCCAAACGGTCATCCCAGCAGTGCTCAACTTTACGGGTAATGTAGATGTATTTACCTTCTTCGTTCTCCTTATCAATCAAAATCAACAGAGTGCTAATTGTCTCTTCGGGAGCGTGGTGATACGCCATTTTCACAAGCTCATAGTGCGGTTCTTCGCCCCCGATACCATTTGATATGGGATAGGCAAGGATCATAGGTGCCCATTTCCTCCAGATACCGGTAGGCAAACCAGAAAGGAAGTCTGGATTCTTCTGTAAAAGCAGTCGCAACGCCCTGTAGCCGGCAAATGCAGGCCTATACAACGTGTTTGTTCCAAGCCACTTATGGGTTTCGGGGTCCTGGTCCAGAACGTATTTCTTCGCAGCTTCAATAATCCTGGCTTTAGTCCGATCGTCCCCTCCCTTCCAGCCGGGAAGAACTGTTAAGTCTGACTCGAGCTCGTTTCCGTAATGAGTACTATCCGGCCCAAGTGTCATTTCTAAATTGAGATGCCACCAAGCCGCCAAATCACCGGATTCAAATCTATCAAGAAGAATAGCAATCCTTTCCCCTGGCGGTGGCTTGAGAAGTGGTCGCTTCCGCTCTCTCCTCTCCCATTTCTGCCTCTCCAGGTACTCGGCTTTCATTTTCTCTGCTTGGGGTGAGCCCAGCTCCACCGGCCTAAAAAGCCCTTCAAAGGTCTCAGCAAGGACCCTGCTCTTTCTGCTGGCCACAAAAATAGCGTCCAACTGGTACGGCTCACGCCTATCAAAAGCCGCCCATATTAGCGCAACCCAGACACGCTGGGCTTCTTCAGATACTGAAGATAATAATTGTTCAATCATCCAGGGGACATCTTTCGAAAACAGTAATGGTGTTTGGCTGTAAGCCAGTATTACCGAATCTTTTCGGGGATCCCCTAACAATGGGACCATCGCTTTCAAGACCCGGCGGCGCTTTTCATCCTCAGTGACTAATAGATCGCGAAACGGCGAATCCAGCTTCCCTTCAATGACGGCATCGTGTTGCTTTAATCGTGATAATGCAGCCTCGGCGAAGGCCTCCGCAACACCTGGCACTTCAAGGTTCTCCCATGCTCGCAGCATGATGGCATCCATAAGTCTTTCAAGTGAATAAGGCAGATGATGCCTACGTTGCTGTTCTTTGACCCATTTTAGCGCTACGGGTAAGTCTGACGGCTTTAAATGAGGGGTGACTTCTCGTTCGATAAAGACCTGATAGGCTCCAACAAAATTCCTACGCTTAGGCGGCATTAAGACCGAAAACAATTCCTCCACCGTCATAGAGGTAGGCCATACCGCTCTAAGGCCATAACCTTTTAACTCGTCATCGGGATCCTCGTCGACCTTACCGGTAGCCAGCGGCTTAAGTTTCGCTTTGGCATCAGTGTCGCCAATGCGATAAACGCCACAGGCAGCCTGTACCCGAACCGATAGGGGTTCCGAAGAATCAAGGGCTATATTTACAAGTTCGTCTTGTAACGCTCGAAGCTCACAGGCTTCTGCGATATCAATTGCTACTCGCCTTACAATAATGCTTTTTGAACCATCACATATGTAAGGCCGTAACTGCCTAGCCAAGGCCGGATGGTTTAGTTTTCTATATCGTTGATAAAGACCATGATTCCAATCTATCAATTTTTCTTCCTCAAAGAGCTTTAATAAACTTTCGACTAAAGCTGCGCGATCGGCAGTCTCAGCAGTTGCCACATCACTTCCAAGCAATGCCTCGGGGTTTTTAACCATTACTTGCCTGAAAATCTCTGAATTCATACCAGCCAACCAAGCTGCTGTCTCGTGAAGCTGAGGTACCAACTTTCCTTCGGGGTCACCAGGGTGAACCACCAAACTCATCATCTGCTTGACCGCCATCTTGTTTTCGACAAGATACCGCGCAGCAAGAAACTCAGCATAAGTCTTATGAGCCCATCCTAAACGGTGAGGACCCCGAGAAGAAAAAAGGCCAGTAGCTAAAGTCTCCTCGATGGCAGCTCGAGTCACCTCGAATTCGTTTCCGTTTACGTTTTCCTTCCCGCCACAAAGTTCCTGGATGGTCACATCTTCCTCCGGAATGTCGCCAAAATCCGGTCCTGTCCAAATTGCATCCCGATTAGCGAACATAGTTACAGCAGCAATGCGAGCTGCCACTGCCATCCGTTGCTCTGCAGTAAGCTCTCCTTTTAACCCCGCAGCAATACGGCTTTCACTAATCTCCTCGCAAAGCAACCGGCTCCCACAAAAGTAAAGTTCTGTCTGCGTATGGGGAAAACTTCCATATTTCCGGTAAAGATTCAGAAGGAACCTGAGAGTGACCGGCTTAATCGCTAACGGCACACCTTCTTTTCGTTCAACCTCGTTTGTGAAAGCATCTGGATCTAATCCATTCACCTTCGCCGCTTCTCTCACGTCCACCCGGCGCAGGGGTGCTAACTCAAACACCCGAACCGCTTCCTCACCCCATAACTCTCTCAATCCCCTTTCTAACACATTCGGCCAATCCGCGGTTCGGCAAGCAATTCGAAGACAAAGACGCTCAACGGGATATTTCTTTAATTCATCAAGCAATAGGGTTGCTACCGTATCAATCCTCAGCAAGCATTCGTCCAAACTGTCCAGAAAAAGGTGTAGCCGGTATTCGCCCCCTAGCCACCGTGTAAACGTCGTGCTCTCAAACAAATTTCGCACCAGGCGATCTTCACTTCCGAATGAGCGCAAATCTAACCAAAATATATCATCGCCTTGATCTTTTGCCGTAACCTTAACCACTTCGTACCCCGCCTGCATAGCAAAAGTTTTCCCAATTCCAGGTTCCCCAAGCAATACCAGGCACGGAACGCCTGCTATAGATTCGAATGGCACTACGTCAGGGTTGTAGATATGCCCCCATTCGGAATCGGGGTCCACCATATACCCGCCGTCAGACAAATCAATCCTACCCGTTCTCGGACACCAAAAACGTTTCCAGTTATAAGCTCGGGTTTCCATAGCCGCAATCACCCAGGGAAAAATTGTTTCTTAGGACAAGATTCCGAAAATATCACCAGAATCAAGGCCACTCAGAATTTCATCCCGACTTGGCAGTGTTATATTTATTTCCCGGCAGTCGCGAGCCAATTTAAGGAACCACAGGCAGGCGCGCCGAGCAAAATTTCGAGCCTCGTAAAGGTAAGCTGAAGAATAGTCTTGCCACGGATTTCCATGGATCAGATCACTTCGAACCTGATACAACTTGTGGAACTGATATTTAATCCTGTCTCGCTGTGAAGAATTACTCCCTAAAATTCGGCTCAACCTCCGTGCTAAAGGTCCGACTACTTCTTCGTCTTCGCTCCTTCCTAAAAGCGCTTCTATCGAGGTAATGTGCCAAAGTAGCTGTTCCGGAGCAGAACCAAACGGGTCGGTCAAAAATGCCTTTGTTAAATACTCAAGAGCTACTCCGAAAAAGGGCCATGCCTCAAGCAACGAATCGTCGAGCAAGTCTACTTCTTCTTTGACAGATTGTTCAAACTCAAGTGTTTCTTCTTCACTTAAACTAAACCATTCTGCAGGCCCTTCTATCTCTTCACCCCTATGGTTGCAATAAGGAATTGCCTCGAGACGCGTCGCGTCGGGAGCCGCTGGTGGAAAATCTATCAAATTAGGAGCGAGTTTACCTACCACAGGAATTCTGAATCCATACCAGGGTTTAACCTTTGCCCGGGAAGCGTCCAACCGTTCGGCATATTCATCTACGCGAGCCACATACTTATGAAGCGAATCAGTAAGCAAGCTGATCCTTAAGACTCATGCACACCCACCCCGGTCTTTTCAAAAAGCCCGCTTCCACGTCTGTCGAGCTTTTTGGGTTTTTGTTCCAAGTACTTTGGACGGTCTTTAAGCCATCATCAGCCTCCGTGAAAACGATCCCGCAGAGAGAAATAGATAATCCCTTCCTGTGCAGCCTTTTGAATCTTAATTTCTAGCGCGTCAACAAGCGAAATGTGGCCCTCAAGGATCAAACTTAAGTCCGAACCATCAAACAAAACGATGTTGGAACTGACGCCTCGGGTAAATTCCAAAACGACCTCCGGTCGAAAGCCGACAATGGATACAAAAATTCCTCGGGTACTTGTAATTTTTTTGTCAACCTTCGTTTTGAAAGCCGCAAGTTCTGCCTCTGAAGGCGGATCCGATCGCCACCGGGCCTCGACAAGATAATCGAAGCCCTTAAATTCAAAGTGACCATCAATCTGCTCAGTAGCTGTGCGGTACGGTCGGCGGTAGGGAATCTCGTGAACCTCGAAAAGCTCGGCCAGAAGCTCTTCAAGTCCATAACCACGCTCCTGAGGCTTTTCCCGACCTAAAATCATCGCGGTAAATCTATTTCGTAGCTCCTCCATCTTCTGTGCCCTGGCCGCGAGCGCAGCCTGCTTCCGGCGAGCTTCCTGAATCTTTTGTTCCGCAGCACTTCTTTCTTCTTCAACAATAAGTTTTTGTCCACGAGCAAGCTCCTTTAGCCACTTTAAAGCTTTTAAGGCAGCATCCCGGTCTGGCACTGATTCATCAGGAACATTGCGAAGCTTGCAAAGCTCCGTGACAATCCTTCGTTGAACCAGAAAACCCTGTTCTCCTAACGCATCCAGTTCTGCGAGGACGTGCCTGATGATCTTGTATTTGGACTCATCAGCAAAACGATCGTATATCACTGCCGGTACCCCGCAACTCAAAAGAAACGTACGGAAAGGGTCCTTCAGCCAAAATGCCTTCCCGCAGACTTGAACAACAGCCTCTCTTATTTCAAAAGGAAGCCGAGTATTCACAATTTACACCTTCCCAGAATTACGTAAACAACATAACTACCGGAACTTCACATGGATCGCCGAGAATTTCTTGGATGGCTACGTCGATCAGTTTGAAAGTGAGCTTCTCCGGCAGGGTTTCCGCTGCCAGGAGGCCCGAGGACCAGGTAAGGGATAAAGAAACTTCGGGTGTTTGGATGCCAATCTCAACCGCTTTTGAGGTCATGTGAATTCCCGGACCTGTAACCTCAACAGTAACCCGACGGGGAACCGAAGATGCTATACCCTACCGGGAAGGCAAAGAGCGCATCCCCGGGCCAGCCGAGGCGCTGGGCTTAACCAGGTCCTCTGGAATGTTTACGCAGTCAATCTGCAAGTTGACCAGGGTTGCCCAGTATTTATCCTCTGTTTCTACCAGCCGCACCTTCACCTTGTCAATGACCTGGTGGCGCCCTCTTTCCCGCACCTGGGCCTTGAACCACTCCGCCTGGTCCGGGCGTACATAATATGCTACTTTTTTTGCTTCCTTCCTGGGTTCTGCCCTGCGGCAGAAATCCACCCTTGAAGTATTAAGTCGGGTCTTGTTCTCAAAGTGATTCGTCATTCTTCACTATTACTCCTGCATCCATCCTCCCATAAAAAACGGCCTGCCTGCCTGGGCAAGACCGTCTTAATCTAAAGCCTCAATCTAAAGCCTTAATCTTAAATCTAGAGATTTTTAATCAGTTATTTTTAATCAGTTAATGAAGGCCTGCAGGGGGATTTAAAGCGCGAGGCCGCGGAAGAGGAGATCGAGGCCCTGCTCAAGCTGCGCCTGGAGATCGCAGGGAAAGCCGGGGGCATCTGCTGCACCTGCCGGTCCGCCGCCTGCAGGTGCGCCGGGAGAGCCGAGGAAAAGCGGGAGGCAGAGGGCGCCCAGCGCCCCCAGGAAAATTTGCGCGGCAAGCCGGGGATCAACGGGGCGGAACTCCCCGCGGGCGATCCCCCGCG
>NZ_JABUEX010000007.1:0-72489 GCF_013314835.1 Syntrophothermus sp. | reverse complement strand
ACTCCTATCAGCTGCAAGCTTCTTTTCTGCGATGAAGGTCGAGAATAAGCTGAACCTCGCCTTGCCCTCGGCCTAATACCTCCGCAATCTCCTGCACTGTCAACCCTTGTTCTTTCAACCGCGGGACGACGAGATAAGGATGAGCCCGCCTGAGGTCCTCGATACTGAATGGTAAAGGCGTTCTCCCAGCCTTTGCTTTGTCTGCGTGGTGTTCTTTCCCGGCACCATTCACAATTTCAGCCCGTTTTATTCTTTCGTCCAGCGACTGTGCCAAATTCCGAGATAACAGTACAGCGTTCTCCATAGCCGCTTCCAGGTCTTTCTTAACCAGTACGGCTTCATCCAACACATCTCTCATCTCGGAGGTAAACTCCTTTACAAACCTATCCTGTTGAAGAACACTGTATAACGCAGTCACAATTAAGGCGACAGCCGTCACCATCAATACCAACCAACTCAAAAACGCCACCTCACGCCTTAATGTCAATCCTGCCGCCAAGCCCGGGGCTTTCCCACAATGGCCCTTGTTCTAATTTATTCTCTTCATTTTCTGTTTTTCCTGCCGCAGCCTGCCGTTTTTTGTCCTTTTTTCCCTTTTCTTCGCGTTCGCGGATCAGGGCTTTCTGTCCCTCCAAAGAAGGGTTGATCGTGTTCTCATTCCGTACCGTCTGTTGAAGTAGCTGGGCCGTAAGCTCCTGTTGCTGGTTTTGATTGGCTTGTTGTTGATTATGCTGTACCCTCGCTACTTCGCTCGACCGCGGAATCAGCACCTGCAGGTCAACCGTACGAACCGTCATATCACCGCCCCCCTTGCAGGCCTCTAGACAGCAGAAGTCAGGCGAATATCCCCGCTTTCCAAAACGAACATAGCGTTTTTAATGGGATCGTTAACCGTGTACATGGCTTTGCCCATACAGACGTGGACGCCAGGATACACTACATCGAACACCTTTATCCTGCCGTGTTGTGATCGATTAAACTCTTCTTCCAAAGCCTTGTAACGCTCCTCCATCTGTCTCACCTCAGCCGCCAAAGCCTTGTAATCCTGAAGCATTTTCAGCAGAGCCAGGCGGCGTTTATCCGACAGGTTCTCGGCTAATAAGCCTTTTTGTAGCACCTGAAGGTTTTGGGCCATGGTTTCAAGAGACTTCTTCTTTTCCCGGTACTCTTTGGCCAAAACCCGGTACTCTTCGCGTAGCAGGGGATCGGTGCCGACCTCGAGAACGGTTTGAGTAGCCAAAGACGACCCTATCACCCGGGCCGATATCTCATCTCTGGCCTGAACGTGTCCCCCGACAATCGCCCCTTTCTTACCCTCGGCCCTTACTGTTCTCCCGGCAGATACGCGGGCCTGAATAATCGAATCGGTCGCCACAACGTCCTGGCCGGCAATAACGCGGGCATTCTCAATGTACCGGGCCATTACGCTGCCTTGCGCTTGGACCAGAGCACGGTCCGCTCCCGCGATACCCTGTCGGACCAAGATATTGCCTCCCGCTTCTACCGTAGCCGCTTCGACAACGCCGTAGATCTCGACATTCCCCCCCGCTCTCACCTTAAAACCGCTGGTAACCGCTCCTCGAATAACCACATCACCGACAAAATCTATGTTACCCGAAGCGAAATCGACATCACCGCCGACCTCATAAACCGGCTCCACCGCGATCTTATCTTCCACCACCCGCACGTGACCGTCGATAGTGCTATACAGATTATGTCCGGTTTCGTCGAGCACCGTGTTTCTCCCTCGACGGATAATCGCCGCCTTGCCGGGCTTAGCCGGAACCGGCTTGCCCGTGACCGTCATGCCGGGTGTTCCTGGAGTTGGGTCTAGCTTAACCGCCAACAACTGACCTTTCTGCACGTTTTGGATAAGGTTGAGGTTACGGTAATCAACCCTGCCGTTAGCCGTTTCTGCGGGCCCTGTCTTTTCCGCTATCGAAAACTTGTATTCCACTCTACCATCTTGTCCGTTTACCGGAGGAGTCCCCTGAGCTATCAATACCAGCCGACCCCAGCTTCCAGGGCTCAAAGCCTCCCTTACCTTAAGAGGGTCAACACCGTGTACCACCCCGGATTGAGCGACAAGCTCTAGCACTTGCTCATACCCAACCTCAACCGTTCCCTCCGGTCCTGGTTCTACAATCAGATACGCTGTCATTTCATCTGGGGATACTCGAACCTTCACCGACAAACTCTTGGCCTCAATTGATTCCGCCACTGTCTCCCCCCTTTTACTTTGAGGGTATCGCTAAAAGACGTCGTTTTTTTTCTTTCCCAGCCGCCCTCTCAGTCTCAGAATAGCCTTGGTATGTAGCTGCGAAATCCGGGACTCAGACAGCCCCAGCACCTCACCGATTTCCTTCAGAGTAAGTCCCTCATAATAATACAGCGTTACGACCGTCCTTTCCTTTTCCGGCAATAAAGCAATGGCTTCAGCCAGCAATCGTTTGGATTCTTCGAATTCGATGAGTTCCAGTCCATCTTCTGCCCGCTCGTCTTTAATGACGTCGGCGATACGTTTGTTCTTATCCTCTTCATCCCCGGGTATAAGATCTTCTAAGTATATTATCGTCGCCAGATTAACTTCTTTCAATAAATTCTGAAATTCTGGTATAGACATCCCAAGTTCACAAGCCATCTCCTCATCCGTAGCCGCCCGGCCCAAGCGATGTTCCAACAAACAATAAGCCTTCTCCAACTCCTTGGCCTTGTGCCGTAAAGACACAGGTATCCAGTCCATAGCCCTTAACCCGTCGATGATTGCGCCTTTTATCCGGGCCAAAGCATACGTTTCAAACTTCACTTTTCGTTTCGGATCAAAACGGTGGACGGCATCGATAAGCCCTTCTATGCCATACGATATGAGTTCGTCGAGCTCTACTTGATGGCTTGACAAATTCGGAAATAACCGCGCGGCTATGTATTTGACTAACCCGGCATAATGAAGAATCAATTCGTCCCTGGCTTCAATATTTCCCTCATCTTTGTACTGAGACCATAACTCCGAAAGGTCTTTCGAGGCCATCTATATAACCCGCTCCCCGTGCCCGATGGTCTTCACCAACAAATCCCCGGTTTCGGTATCGAAAACGATAGTACGGCCGAAGTTCCCGCCCGTGTCTTTGGCCACCAGTTTGATGCCATATCTCCTGAGGTTTTCCTCTACGGCTTGAACGTTGCGTTCACCTATCCTCATAATGTCACTGTCTCCCGCGAAGCGAAACATTTGAGCCCCGCCCGCTATTTTAGCTGTAAACCGAGTTCGGTTACCCCCGGCTTTCTCCATTACATCCACCAGCATATCAAGAGCCGTATCGGCAAATTTAGCCCGGTTTTCGACGTTTTTCGCCTGAAGACCGGACGGCAACATCACGTGAGCTAATCCTCCCAGTTTTGCCGTTTTATCATACAAACACACCCCAACGCACGAACCCAAACCGGCGCTCATGAGTTTATCCGGAGCTCTTGCCACTTTGAGATCCGCCATGCCTACTTGGATAATCTGAGCCATCATCCGTTCACCCCAAGTGCAGAAAGTATCATTTCCAGTGCTCCCGGTTCAGGTAGAACAAAAAAGTGACCAACGACGTCTTGGCCCTCTTTTTTAAACTCCGTTTCGAGCATAAGCACGTAGTCCCCTATCGCTCCGAACTGTGCCAATACCGCATTGAGAATGGCTCCAGCCATATCCATGCCTAATGCCGGGACCGAAGGTATGAGGGTGAGCCCTGTAAACATAGCCAGAGCGTTTAAATAAGTAGACGCGATTATGTTGCCTACCTCCTGCAGAGCAGAAACCTCAATCTCATCCAGGGTCTGAGTGACACCCAAATTCCTTCCCATCAACATGTCCACCAGATGCAAAGCGTTTTCTACTGGCATTACAAACAAGATGCTTGCCCTGGCTGACCCGGTGACACCCAGATAAACCCCAACCACGAAGCGGTCGGCTCCCCCTGCCAAATCCGGGACTTCTCCAAGAGGCAAAATGTTCACTCTGGGTACCGTCATCTCGATCTTGCTGTTTATCATCTGGGCTAAGGCTGTGGCAGCGTTTCCCGCCCCGATGTTCCCTACTTCTCGCAGTGCGTCTAATTGCAGTCCCGAAAGCTGGTTAAAATCACTGATCAAGCACATCACCTCTTCCCATTACCTGGAACGTTTCTTTCCGGATCTTGGACATCGACCTCAGATTTCCAGTAGCTTTGCTAAGTTCAGAAGGATGATCAGCCTCCCATCCATTTTCCCGACTCCGCTTATAAAATCGGCATCAAGAGAACCATACACCCGCGAGGCTTGTTCGATGTCAGTAACCTTAAGTCTTGACACCTCTGTAACCTCATCGACAATGATTCCGGCCCGTATATCCTGATATTCGAAGACTATTATCCGGGTTTCCTCGGTTTTCTCTAACTTTCCTAGCCCGAAACGCTTGTGAAGATTAATGAGAGGAATCACGTTGCCCCGTAAATTAATTACCCCTTCGATGCAGTACGGGGCCTTCGGAACCCGAGTAACGCGCAGCAGTTTGTTTATTTCTTGCACTGAGAGGATGTCGACCGCGTACTCCTCTTGTCCTAATTTGAAGACCACAACCTGAATTTCTTCTGTACTGGTAGCGTTTTGGTTTTCAGCTAACAATTCCATCCCGCTTCACCGTCCTTTGCTAAAAAAGTGTACCGACGTCCAGAATCAGAGCTACTTGCCCGTCTCCCAAGATGGTGGCTCCTGCCAGCCCTCCAATACCACTGAGAAGCTTACCTAACGACTTAATTACGATGTCTTGCTGCCCAATAAGGTTGTCGCAGACCAGCCCCGTACGCTTGTCTCCCTTTCTCACCACCACGACGTATACGGAATCGTCAGCTCCCTGTTCTTTCGGTACCTGTAACAGCTGATGTAGCCGGGCCAAGGGCAAGACACTGCCCCGCAGCAAAACCACCTCTTGGTTCTGGACCAGTTTTATCTCGTCACGGCTCAACATCGTAGTCTCGTCAACCGAACCCAAAGGGATGGCGTAGGTTTCATCTCCAACCCCAACCAACAAGGCTTGAATAATAGCCAGAGTCAGAGGCAGCCTTATACGGAAGATAGTTCCTTTCCCCGGCTGGAACTCCACGCTAATATCACCATTTAAGGACTCGATCTTGCTCTTTACCACGTCTAAGCCCACCCCGCGCCCAGAAACGTCAGTCACGTTTTCTGCCGTGCTGAACCCGGGCCTGAATAAGAGCGAAATGGCACTGTCCGCGTCCATCTGCTCCGATTCCTTTGGAGTAATCATCCCCTTCTCTAACGCCTTCCTTTTGATATCCTGAACGCTTATGCCTTTACCATCATCGATGACTTCTATGAAAACATTATTACCCTCATGCCGGGCTGAAAGCTTTACCAAGCCGATTCGGGGCTTGCCCAGCGCCACCCGTTCTTCGGGGATTTCCAAACCATGGTCGATTGCATTGCGGAGCAGGTGCATTAAGGGATCGCCTATCTCATCGATTACCGTTCTATCCAGCTCAGTCTCTTCCCCTTCGAGAATGAAATTGACCTCCTTCTCCAATTCATGGGCCAGGTCTCTGACCATACGCGGGAAACGATTAAACACCTGTTTGATAGGTACCATCCTGACTTTCATAACTTCGTTTTGAAGGTCAGTGGTGATGCGATCAATCTGCTCGATGGTTTCGTTCAGTTCGGTTATCTTCTGGGATTGACCGATCTGCTCCAAACGCCCTTTGTTGATAACCAGTTCTCCTACGAGATTCATCAGGTTATCCAATCGCCGGATGTCGACCCGGACGGTTTGCCTGATTTTCTGGACCCTTTCTTGAGTCGGGCCAGAATCCCCAGCTATATCTGAATCTTTGGTCGGCTGCTTGGATGATTCCGTTGTTGTCACCTGACCCGTTTTAACGGATGGGGGTGCAGTGTAAAATGCACCAGCGTTAAGTTTCTGTATGTCGGCAACGCGAATCTCCGATATCTGCTCCAACCGAGAGCGGATATCGTCTTCTTCGGCCTTCGATACCAGTATGACCTCGAACCCCTCCCCGTACCGTCCTTCGTCCAGTTCCTGGGCCGGTGGATCGGATTTGATGACATCTCCATCCTCCTCCAAGGCTTTGAAAACCATAAAGGCTCGAACCTGTTTCATTAGGCAGTCTGGGTCCACCAACACCTTTATATAAAACACGTTCAGCTGTCGGGCAAACGCCTCGCGTATCACCGCTAACTCGTACTCGTTCATGTCCGGCACTATAGGAGGTTCGGATGGCTCTGGTTCCAACGCTTCTGGCGACACAGGTTCCGCTATGGCTGCAGCGTGTTGCACTCCCGTCTCTTTTTCCTCTACCAGTTCCCGGTTTCTTATCTGGTCGAGCAGGTCAACCAGGTCAGAACTGTTGATTCCCCCAGACCCGCCTTCCCGGATGTTATCCAGCATCAACTGCAACCTGTCCAGACACCTAAACAAAACGTCAACCGTAAAAGTATCGGCTGACAGCTCGCCTTCTTTCAAATCGTCCAAGACGTTTTCCATGTGATGGGTGAGGTCTGCCATGTCGTCAAACCCCATGGTAGAAGACATACCCTTCAAGGTATGAGCCGACCGAAAAATCTCATTGAGAACGCTCAAATCGTCCGGCTTTTTCTCCAATTCCAGTAGTTTTTGGTTCATGTTGTCCACATGTTCCCTGCTCTCGTCTAGAAACAGATCCAGGTACTGAGACATATCCATGTTCATAAGACGACCACCTCCGAACCTATAACATTCTTTGAATCTCCTGGGCAATCTCGGGCAAAGGAACCACCTTGTCCACCTGTCCAGTCTCTATCGCTGCTTTCGGCATCCCAAAGACTATACAGGTTGAGGAATCCTCCGCTATAATCTTAGCCCCTCTCTTTTTCAGGTGTATCACTCCTTTGGCTCCGTCCTGGCCCATGCCGGTCATTATTACTCCCACAATATGTCCCCAGAAACTCCTGGCCACCGATTCGAACATGGCGTCAACCGAAGGGCGATGACCAGACACAGGGGGATCAAAAGTAAGATTGACCAAAAGCCGGCCAGGCCCGGTTTCCTTATCAGTCATCACCAGCAGGTGATAGTCACCAGGGGCTATGTAGGCTGTTCCCGGAGCAATGACTTCTCCATGCTCGGCTTCCTTAACTCTAAGGCCCGATATCCCGTCAAGTCTTGCTGCCAAGGAGGCGGTGAATCCCGGTGGCATGTGCTGAACAATTAATACCCCTGCTTCAAGATCACCCGGCAGGCGGGGAATAACCTCGTGCAAAGCTTTTGGTCCCCCGGTCGATGTGCCGATCAACACCAGTTTTTCAAGACGACCGCCAACAGGCCTGGAAAGAGGTATCCCCGGACTTACCGGTCTTGCGACCGAACCCAAACTGCCCGCCCCCGAAAATAACCTCCGTATCTGAGGCCGGGCCAAAGCCGCTATCCTGACCTTACGCACAATGTCTTCGCTCACTTTGGCGATATCGAGGGAAATAGTACCCGAAGGCTTCGGCACAAAGTCTACAGCCCCTAACTGCAAAGCTTTCATGGTCATTTCGGCTCCATTTTGGGTCAGACTGCTGAGCATGACTACCGGTACCGGGTCAGTTTCCATGATTTTTTTCAGAGCCGTAATACCATCCATAACCGGCATCTCGACATCCAAGGTGACAACATCGGGGCCCAATTCTTGAGCTTTTTGCAGGGCCTCCTCTCCATTGCGGGCAACGCCGACAACCTGCATATCGTTCTGGCTATTGATGATGTCGCTTATGACTTTTCTCATAAAAGCCGAGTCATCAACTACCAGTACTTTAATCTTCTTCATGCGATGTTCACCCCTCTTGCCTAATAAAGGCCTTTCTTGAGGCGTTCTCTCTGTACTTCAAAAATGAACTTCACCAGAGCGTCTCTCTGTCCTTCTTTTATGTCCACGAATTCGCATGCTACTCGGTATCCTCTGCTCTCTTTTTCTTCCGGTGGCACTATCCTGCGCACGATAGCCGGGCTAATAAACGGCTCCCTTTCTGGCAACTCCAGCCTTATACGTATTCGGCTTCCTATCCTCAACCAGTCTGCCCGGGTAACGAACAGTACGCCGCCCCCACTGAGATTTAAAGTTCGCCCCTCTTCCACTTTCTCGAACTGGCCATCAGAAAAATAAAAAGTTACAGGCAAACCTATCTCGATCCTTACCCAGTTCCGACGTTGTACTTTTTCCACGTCCTGGGAATGGGCCAAAACCACTACCGGAACCCGGTTTTGTCTACGAGCGATAATGTCTGTTTTAAGGCAATACACCTCCTGGTCTTGCATGAAGTAGACCCTCACTACATCCCCAATCCTCAGGGGAATGAGTGCCCCGTGTTTTATAGGAACTGCCAGACAAACCCCTTCTTCAACTACCTCTTCTACCCGGCTTGGATAAACCCCTTTATAAGCTGGCATGTCAGTTTCAATTTCTACCAACTGGTTAATCCTTAAATCTCTGGAATCCAATTCCTTTCCTCCTTGCATCTTACCTGAGAAAAGAAGTCAAGTTACGGAAGAAACTCCGGAGTCCAGAAGCCTTTACTGAAACCTTGTCCCCGTCACTTTTGTCATGCAGCTTGCGCGCGATATCCCTTACATTTCGACTCACCTGACTGTTAGGGTGGGAAACGAGAAACGGCTGCTGATTCTTAACCGCCACCTCTACCGCCCGGTCTTCGACCAAACATCCCAATAACTTCATTTCTACCCCCAAAAACCTTTCTCCTACGCTGATGAGTTTTTGAGCAACCAGAATACCCTCTGTTTCCGTTTCCACCCGATTGACCACGATATAAACCGCGCCGCGAGCTCGGCGATTTGAAGCAGCCTTGATAATACCATACGCGTCGGTAAGTGAAGTCGGCTCCGGAGTGGTGACAACCACGATGTCATCAGCAGCAGTAACATAACTCAGAACACTGTTGGAAATCCCCGCTCCGGTATCGATAATCATCAGATCGTACTCTCCATCCAATCTCCCCAGGTCTCTTATCACTGCCTGCAAAGCTTCTTCAGGGAGATTAGCCAGTTCCTGAATACCTGATCCCCCCGGAATTATCTCGAGCCCGCATGGACCGTGCAGGATAATCTCTTTTATGCCCTTTTCTCCACGGATAACGTGGTACAAGTTGTACTTGGGAGCTAACCCCAAGATGATATCGACATTAGCCAAGCCCATGTCCGCGTCGAGTAAAACGATTCTGAGTCCCGATTCGGCTAAGGCCAGTGCCAAGTTCAGTGCCAGGTTGGTTTTCCCCACTCCTCCCTTGCCGCTGGTCACCACCACAACCCGGGTATGCTTCATACCGCGGACCAAATCATTTTCAATCCTGGTTTTAAGGCTCTTGGCCATAAGCCTGAGTCTTTCGGCTTGGTCTTTCATCAAACCGATACCTCTCCCAGTATCATCTTCGCCAAGTAGCTGGGGTCTGGAACCATTATGTCATCCGGTACGTTTTGTCCGTTAGTGATGTAAGCGAGCCCCGTTTTCGTTTTGTAAGCCACATTCAATATCTGCCCGAAACGTTCACACTCATCTACTTTGGTGAACACGAGTTTATCGATTCTAACCACGTTAAATCTCTGGTAAATCTCCAAAAGATCCAGGGTAGGGGTATTGGTACTCAAAACCAGCAGGATTTCGTCTGGTTCAGCTACCCTGAGAAATTCGGCCAATTCGTTAATATGAGGCTCGTTTCTAGGGCTTCTCCCGGCGGTGTCAATGAAAATGACATCTTTGTCTTTATGTTTGGCCAAAGCCGTTTCTAATCCTTCTGGGTGAAAAACCACCTCTAGTGGAACCCCTATGATTTCGGCGTAAGTTTTGAGCTGCTCTACCGCAGCAATACGATAGGTATCGATAGTGACCAAGCCTACCCTTTTCCTTTCTAATAGGGCAAAATTAGCGGCCAGTTTAGCTATAGTTGTGGTTTTGCCAACGCCGGTCGGACCGATCATCGCTACTACTCTGGGCCTGCCTCGGTTAAACTCTATAGGCTTAGGCTTCTTAAACATGGACCCCAGTACCTCAGTACATACCCCCATCATGTCCTCGTCATGATGACCTTCCTCGGTCTCAATCCTCTGCTTCACCGATTGCGCAATTCGAAAGGCCAGTTTCTCATTGACCTGGTTATTGACCAGAGCTTTATAAAGTGACTGTACCGATCGCGGCATCCCCTTTAGCTTATCCTTTTCCTCCAGTTTATGGTTGAGATCAGCCATCATCTGTTTCATTTCCCGTAGCTCTTCAAGAAGCTCGTCAGCCTTTTCTGGTAGTTCCTTGTTAACGGCAACAAAATTGTCTTCCGAAACCATCGGTACCGGCTTCGATTCCGCCCTAGGTGTATCGTGGCTTGCGGCTTGGGCAACTTCTTCATCCAGGGCTACCGTGATCTCGATCCGGGGCCGAGCGAAAAGACCAAAAAAACCGCCCTGCTTAAACTTACGAGTATGGATTATCATGGCATCTCGCCCCAGCTCAAGCCGGGCTTGTTTCACCGCTTCCTGGAGACTATCGGCCACATACCTTCGGATCTTCATACCGACACCATCCCTGCTACTTCCAGTTCAATCCCAGGTTCGATTTCATTGTACGATAACAGAACCAGATTAGGAACAAACCTTTCTATAAACCGCTTAAAATAGATACGCAAGATCGGTGCTACAAGAAGCATAGGTATGCTTCCCTTTCGTGCCAAGTGTTCACTGTGTTTCCGTATCTCATTTACCAGCTTCTGCGCCATATCCGGTTCTAACACCAGATAAGAACCAAACTCGCTTTGCTGAACTGATTCTCTCAGTTTTTCCTCCAAACCAGGCTCAATCGTCAGAACCACTAACTTGCCCTTGTCATCCACGTACTGTTTTGTAATATGCCTGCGCAAAGCCTGCCGAACATATTCGGTCAAAACATCCGTGTCTCGCGTTACCCTTGCATAGTCAGCCAAGGCTTCAAGAATGGAAACTACATCCCGGATCGACACCTGTTCCCGTAACAGGTTCTTCAACACCTTCTGTACGTCACCCAACGACAGAAGATCCGGAATAAGTTCGTTCACTACTGCCGGGTTTTGCTCTTTTATGTAATTGAGTATGTTCTGTACCTCTTGCCGTCCCAGTAGCTCGTGCGCGTGCTCCTTAATAACCTGGGTCAAGTGAGTTGCCAAAACTGAAGGCGGGTCTACAACGGTAAAGCCTTTCAACTCCGCTATTTCTCGTTCGGATGAATCTATCCATTTGGCAGGCAAATTGAATGCAGGCTCCGTGGTCAGTACCCCTTTGATGTCTTTGTCCTCTTCTATGCCTGGCCCTAAAACCAAATAACTGTCTAACATTAGTTCTCCCGCGGCAATCTCCATTCCCTTGATCTTGATGCTGTAAGCGTTCGGCTTCAGCTGCATGTTATCCCGAATGCGGATCGGGGGTACTATGAATCCGAGTTCGGTTGCGCACTGCCTGCGAATCATGACAATCCGGTCGAGAATATCTCCCCCCTGGTCGGCATCAACCAACGGTATCAAGGCATAGCCGAGTTCCATCTCCATTTTCTCTACCTGCAGCAGCTCCACAACGTTTTCTGGCTTCCTTATTTTAGCCGCTTCTTCTGCTTCAGCCGGTATTTGCGGTTCTACGTTCTCCGGTGTGCTCCTACGCAGGGTATAAAAGAGAGCACCGAACACAGCGGCCATGAAAAACATAGGCCCTTTAGGAAGGCCTAGAAATCCCAAAACAACCAGAACTGCCGCCGCAATTCCCAGAGCTTTGTAATGTGCCAGCAGCTGCTTGGTCAACTCCTCGCCCAGGTTAGCTTGTGAAGCGCTTCTAGTTACCACAATACCGGTAGCCGTGGATAGAAGCAAAGCCGGTATCTGGGTCACCAGACCGTCGCCCACAGTAAGGATTGTGTAGGTCTTAGCCGCTTGGTTGATAGACATGCCCATCCGTGCCATCCCAATAATCAAGCCACCCACGATGTTTATCATCAGGATAACGATAGCGGCAATCGCATCCCCTTTTACAAACTTGCTGGCTCCATCCATAGCCCCGTAAAAGTCGGCTTCCCTCTGAATCTCTTTTCTCCGTTCCCTAGCCTCGTTCTCATTTATCAATCCGGCGTTTAAATCAGCATCTATAGCCATCTGTTTGCCCGGCATGGCGTCCAACGTGAATCTAGCCGCTACTTCAGACACCCGTTCAGCTCCTCTGGTAATAACGATGAACTGGATAACAACCAAGATTAAAAATATCACAAGACCTACTACCATATCCCCGCGGACCACAAAGTCCCCAAACCGCTGGATGACATTGCCGGCGAATGCATCTAAAAGTATCAGCCGAGTCGAAGAAATGTTGAGGGAAAGCCTGAACAAGGTCATTATCAACAAAATCGAAGGAAATACCGAAAAGTCCAAGGGACGTAAAGTGAACATACACACCATGAGGATGATAAGAGAAAAAGCGATATTGAAGGTTAGAAAGATGTCCAGGAGGTAGTAAGGCATAGGAAGGATCATCATCATAACTATTATGATCAGCCCGACCGATAGCAATATGTCGCTGTTATTGAGCAATTTACCTAACAATCTCCCTACCCTCCTCCATGTCCTTGTCAGAAAACGGGCCACAGATTAACACAGATTTTCACTGATTAACACGGATGAACCTGCCTGGACATAGACACTCTTGACACCCGGAGGCGTCACTATTACAGGGTGAAAAAAGGGCCATTCAATCACAAGATTGATCATAATTATTCTGAACAATATGCCCCGAAAACGAGCCGCAGATGCCCACAGACCCGGCACTCAGCTCAAGTCTTTAATTATTAGCGGCTAGCGTTTTCGAGACCCAATAGCATGTTACAATTTTAGCCAGCTGACTGCCGGGCAGATGAACACCGATTTTCCCTAGTTTGAAGATTTTCTAGGTTACCATTAAAGAAACCGAAGTTTTCACTCTCTAGTGGTGACTCGGATGAGAGTCATAAAGGTCTGCGTAAGTCAGCGTCTAATAAACATCTGTGCCAATCCGTGTCCATCTGTGCCCATCAGTGGCTAAGAAAACCTCACCCGAGATTACGTTTCTGGCGGTATACGAAAGCGAGTACCTCGGCTACGGCCTGATAAAGAGTTTCTGGGATCGGATCTCCGATCTCGGTTGAGTAATAGATAGTTCGAGCCAAAAATGGGTTTTCTACTAAGGCCACTTGGTGCTCCATAGCTACTTCTCTTATGCGCAAAGCCAGAAAGTCCTGCCCTTTAGCCGTTACCACTGGAGCTGTCATCGCTTCCGCTTCGTATTTCAAGGCCACAGCAAAATGGGTTGGGTTGGTTATTACAACATCGGCTTTGGGTACCTCGGCCATCATGCGGCGCATAGCCATTTCGCGCTGTTTTTGCCTCTGCTTGCTCCTTATCTGGGGGTCGCCTTCCGTTTGTTTGTATTCCTGTTTCAGTTCCTCCTTACTCATCCGCAGCGATTTCTCGTGCTCCCACCACTGGTACAAATAATCTAGTGAACCCACCACCAGTAAAACAACCCCGATTTTCATAGCCATCTCGAAAATGATGTCACCTAAAGACATCACCATGCTTACAGGCTCCATATCTACAAAACGGGGAAAAAGGTACAGGTTCTTTTTCAAGACCGAGTAAACCACCCAAGCTGTTAGGACAACTTTGGCCACTGATTTGACCAGCTCGATCAGGGCACGCAGCGAAAATATCCTTTTAAACCCCTCGACCGGGTTAACGCGTTCTGGTTTTATAGATAACGGTTCCCCAGCAAAAACAAACCCTACTTGCAAGAGATTGACGAGTAATCCAGCCACCAAGACCGCTCCTATTACAGGAAGGGATATCTTAGCCATTAGCAGGATGGCATCCAGTAACATTACGTGAAACGTTGCCGGAGTCAATTGAGTCAGAGCCCTATCTGATAAATACCGGCTGAAAAATCCCTGTATCCCGGTTAACATATAGGGGGTTGTAAAATGCAGCACCGCGAATCCCACAAGCAATATGACGGCAGAGTTAAGGTCCACGCTCCGGAAAACCTGGCCTTTTCTCCGACTCTCTTGCCGCCGTCGCGGAGTCGCTTTCTCGGTTTTTTCGCCTCCTTCGGCAAACAGCTGCAGATCTAGTATCCAAACACCGCTTGTTTCCATCGACTTATCACCTGGCCAAAAAGTACAAGGCCTGATCCAGGCAGTCAAAAAACTGGGCAAAGAGTACCTGCAACAACCACACGTAGACTGGGATGACCAAGAGCAACATGACAATTCCCCCCAGTATCTTTAAAGGCATGCCCACCAAAAAGATGTTCATCTGGGGTACCGTTCGGGCCATAAAGCCCAGAGCCGTATCCGCTACTAACAGGGCAGCTACTACTGGAGCGGCAATTTTCACCCCTAGTACGAACATATATCCCCCCAGCTTAACCAAAAAAGCGGTAAACCCCGGCTGAAACTTGGCTCCCAAAATCGGGATAACATCATAGCTGTGATAAACTGCTGACAGAAGCTGATGATGCCCGTCTATTCCCAAAAACACCAGAATAGCTAACAGATAATAAAAACTTCCCACTAAGGGAACTTGCATCCCGGATTGGGGATCCATCACATTGACAATGCCGAAACCCATCTGCATATCTACCAACTGTCCGGCAAGCTGAACAGCCGCAAACAAAACATATCCTGCCAATCCTAAAGCATAACCGGTGAATACCTCTACTGCCAAAGCGACCAAAAAAATACCGGTGTTATCGAGCTCTACTCGGGTCGACATCGGCCTCACATAAGTTATTATCGCGGCCAGTAAAAGCCCCAAAAACACTTTGATCTGAACCGGTATTTGCCGGCTGGAGTAAACAGGTGCGGACAAGAACAAGCCCGAAACACGCGCAAAAACCAAGAGAAACTTGTCAATCTCTAACGGCACCAGGCCTCACACCCCGCCTCCATCACCGCAAGTCGATAAACTGAGGTATATTAACCAAAAGGTTATTGGCAAAGGCAACCATCGTATTGAGCATCCAAGGACCAAAAACTATGATAACCACCAGTACAACTATGATTTTTGGAACAAAGGTTAGAGTCTGTTCTTGAATCTGGGTAGTTGCCTGTAAAATGCTTATTACCAAGCCGATCAACAGGCTCCCAAGCAAAATAGGAGCCGCAACCAACAGGGTAGCGTACACCGCTTCTTTAGCCAGGCCTAACACTACGTCTTGATACACCGCTTTTCTCCTCCCCCAACCAGCAGGGCTGTGCTGTTTCGAACCACCTTCCAATCTATGTCCTTCCGTCTTGGACAAGACGCCGGATCATCGAAAGCTCATAATGAGCGAGTTGACAACCAAGTTCCACCCGTCTACCAAGACAAACAGCAATATCTTGAAAGGGAGCGATATCATCATAGGTGGAAGCATCAACATTCCCATGGACATGAGGGCGCTGGAAACCACCATGTCGATAACCAAAAAAGGAACAAAGATGATAAACCCGATCTCAAACGCGGTCTTTAATTCACTGATAACAAAAGCCGGAATAAGCACGTAGTTAGGAACATCCCCGTAAGTGCGAGGACGCTGGATTTTCGCCATTTTCACGAACAACGCCAAGTCCTTTTCCCGAGTTTGTTTGAACATAAAAGTTCTCAGGGGCGCCATACCCCGAGTGAACGCCTGGTCCTGGGTTATTTCTCCCTGGAAATAAGGCTGCAAAGCCTTTTCGTTGACTTCTTTCCAGGTCGGAGCCATTACGAAAAACGTCAAAAACAAAGCCAAACCTACAAGAATCTGATTTGGCGGCATCTGCTGGGTGGCCAGAGCACTTCTCACAAAAGACAACACCACGATTATCCTGGTAAACGAGGTAAGCAGTATTAATATCGCCGGCGCCAGCGACAAGATAGTAAGCAAAGCCAATATCTGCAAAGCTTGAGAAACCCCGTTTTCTCCCTGGGATTCACCGCCGATATTGATGCTGACCTGAGGAATCTGGAACTGTTGGGCTTGAGCCTCACCGGTCAAGCATACGACAGCCATAATTAAGAAGGCCGCAAGCACAAAGCCGACAGCCACTACCCTGGCGACTTTATTCATTGTCGTCACCTCTCCCTGAGGTGTCTTGAGCCCTATCCCGGCCGGACCGGAGTCGTTCCAGATTCCGCAACTCCTCCTGCATCAGAGAATGAAAATACCGTTCCCGTCCTTTGGAGTTCCTGCCCTTACCAATATTCAGAGCCTTTTGTGCCCGTTCCCAAAGAAGACTAGCCGGTACTGACGACTGGGTTACCTTTCTTTCCTCAGCTTTCTTTATCATATCTTCTATCAAGGCTTCATCGGTCACTTCAAAGAGGGTTGCCACCTGGTGATCCGTAACCCCCACGGCAAAAACTTTCCCCCCCACTTCACACAACATAATGCCGCGATTGGGGCCGATCATAACCTCGTCTAGCACCTGTATCCACTCGCCCTGCATTCGGCGTGTCATCTGCTTGCCCATCAAACGGATAACCAGCCAGGCACTACCGACGATGACTGCCAAGCTCAGTATCAAGCGAACCATAGCTCCAGCCATACCGGTACCGGGTTCAGCTTTCGGCTCCTCGTACTTGAGGTCTAGCTTCTGCTTCTCAATATCAGCCCCCAGCGCTCTTCCTGTCTGGGAACAAAAACTCAAGAAAACAACCAGTAACATGAAGGCGAGCATCCAGCGATGTCGCCGAGAAAACCCAAACACCTTACCACTTCCCGCTCAACCTATTGCCTTGCTTATTGCTTCTACTACCCTTTCGGGTTGAAACGGTTTTACCACAAAATCCCTGGCTCCGGCTTGAATTGCGTCGATGACCATGGCTTGTTGCCCCATGGCGCTGCACATTATGATCTTGGCTCCTGGATCTATCTTCCTTATCTCCCTGACCGCCGTAATACCGTCCATTTCCGGCATCGTTATATCCATGGTTACCAGATCGGGGTTAAGTTCCTTGTACTTCTCCAAGGCCACCAAGCCGTTTTCCGCTTCACCTACCACCGCATAACCGTTTTTGGTCAAAATATCCTTTATCATCATCCGCATAAAAGCCGCATCATCTACCACCAATACCGTCTTAGCCATCAGGTCAACCTCCCCAGACTACTGAAGTTTACTGACTCTGTCCATAGGACTGATTATCGCGGTCACCCTAACCCCGTAGTTTTCGTCGATGACTACCACCTCTCCTTTAGCAATGAGCTTTCCATTAACCAGAATATCGACCGGTTCTCCGGCCAATTTTTCGAGCTGAACTATGGACCCTGGTCCCAGGTCCAGTATTTCCTTAATGGTCTTGCGGGTCCGTCCCAGTTCAACTGAAACGTTCAAAGGCACGTCCATTATTAGGCTGATGTTTTGTGGTTCAACATAGCGCACCTCGGGGGTTAAGGGAGCGAACTGCACCGGTTGCACTGCTATCTCGCTCTTCTTTACCCCCGCTCCCCCGGCAACCGTCTGGGCGAATGGCTGTTCATACAACGCCCCGCCGTTAACCGACGGCATAGAAAGAGGAGGAGGGGGCGAAACTATAGGTATTTCCTCTGCTTTATCCCTCGCGGGGGTACCGGTTGGGGAGCCGGTTACGCCTTCGTACAAAGGCTGGCTTGCCGCCACGGCATCGCTCGTTTCGGGAACACCCCCCATCAAGGTCGAAACCATGCTCTTCGCCGCCTCTAAGGGCATAATCTGCATTATCTCGCTGTCAACCAACCCTTCTATTTCCATGCGGAAGAGTATCTGTACAATGTCTTGATATTCCTGGCCTAGCTTGGCGTCAATGTTTTCTTTCCCCAAATCCACTAGGGTAAGCCGGGGCGGGGCTATCTCAATCCGCCGGTCAAACATGGAAGACAAACTCGTGGTGGCCGAGCCCATCATCTGGTTCATAGCCTCACTAACCGCACTCAGTTCAATTTCTCCTAAGTCTTGTCCCCGACCGCTACCGTCTCCTCCCATCATTAAATCTGCGATTACAGCAGCGTCCTCTTTTTTTACCACCAGGATATTGCTTCCCGAAAGCCCGTCCGTGTACTCCACCTCGATGAGCAGGTAAGGCAAAGGATAGTCGGTCTGGAGTTGCTGCCTGGTTGTCAGCTTGACCTGAGGTGTAGTAATACTGACCTTACGGCGCAACAAGGTAGAAAGCGTAGTCGCAGCAGTCCCCATCGAGATGTTGCCGATTTCGCCAAGAACATCTCTTTCAGTGTCTGTCAGCGTGGCATCTGGTCTTTTTTCTTCATGAAAAGCAACCTCTCCACGCAAGAGAGCGTCTATTTCTTCCTGCGAGAGTATCCCATCAGGCATCATCATCCACCTCGCTTACAATTTCCGTAATCTTGAGAGCTAATCGGTTCCCTACTACCCCCGGTTTGCCACGAAACTTGGGTTTCTGCCCAATTACCACTTCAAAGTCCTCGTCTAACCGCCGTTCCAATGGGATTACATCCCCCGGAGCCAGTTCTAACAGTTCTCTCACCGTTATGACCGTGCTCCCGATCAGTATCTTGACCGGAACCATAGCGTTCTCGATGCGGTTCTTTAGCACCAACGCGCTATCTTTAGACCGCTCTTTAACGCTAGATGAGTAATAGTAGTTGACGTTCAGCTTCCCCGTAATGCTTTCCAACACCAAAAAAGGAATACAGATGTTAATGAGGCTGAGTACATCGCCGATCTTGGATTCCAAAGAGATTATAACCACCATTTCACTCGGAGACACGATCTGGGTGAATTGAGGATTAGACTCGATCCGGTCCATCACCGGCTGCAGCTCAATAATCCCGCTCCACGGTTCTTCCAGGTAACTCAACATCCTCTGGGCCAATCTCTCAATCAGTGTTATTTCTATTTCAGTTAAAGGGCGAATACGCTCTGGCGGCAAACCTGGACCTCCAAGAATCCGGTCCAGCATAGCAAAACCTAGATTAGGGTTTATCTCCATTATCGCGCTGCCCTCCAGAGGTGGAAGCGAAAAAACACACATGATAGTCGGGTTGGGCAGTGAGCGCATGAATTCATCGTACGTCAATTGCTCGACCGAAAGCACGTCGATCTGTACAGCAGCCCGCAATTGTGCCGACAAGTAGGTGCTAACCGAGCGCGAATAGTTTTCGAATATCACCTGCAGAGTGTGAAGCTGGTCTTTGGAGAACTTGTTAGGCCGCCTGAAATCGTAGAGCCGGATCTTTTTCTTCGTTTGCTCCTGCCGAAGCGAATCAGCATCAACCTCACCCCGGCTGAGAGCAGCCAGCAAAGCGTCTATCTCCTCCTGAGAAAGAATATCGCTCACCAAATCTCCCTCCGCTTAGTACGAGATACTCCCAGCCCCGGTTCCAACCTCATTGAACAATGAAACTGGTAAAGTAGACTCCTGTGACCTTTTCCCCGCCCAATTTGCGGTTCAAGCGCTCCTTAATCGTCTTGCGCAGGTTATCCCGGTTTCGCACGTCTAGATCTGCCACTGTCTGAGAGGAAAGGATCGAAAGTATTTCGTCTTTTACTACCGGCATCACCGTTTCTAACTCTTTCTCCACCTTCTTATCGGGGACCTGGAGATACACCTCGGCTTTCAAGTAGCGAGTTCCGTTTATGTCGTAAATGTTGGTGGTAAACTCTCCTGCTTGTACCAGCACTACCTCTCCAGACGATGACTTTTTCTCCTCTTCCTGGGGCAACAGCGGAGCCAAAAGACTGCGGATCATAAAGTAAGCCCCGCCCATGCACATCAGGAATACTACCAAACCTACCACGATTATCTGCAGATCAAGTCGTGACTTAGAACTCTTTTCTTTGCTGTCGCCGTTGTTCTTTTCCTCAGCCACCCGCCTCTGACCTCCCCGGTTACAATGATTTTGAATAATGACGTCTGGTAAATGTCGCTCAAAGCTTCAGGTTGGCGAATATTCTCCTTTTATATCGTATCATTTCTTCGCTAATTCTGGATATAGATTCACGCACAACCAACTTTTTACCCGTAGTCAAGGTAATTACCGTATCAGGGGTCTCCTCAAGGTATTCCACCATCTCCGGATTTAAAATGATCTTCTCTCCATTCAAACGGGTTAGCCTCAGCATGACTCTCTCCCCTTCCCCGTTGTAGCCTTGCAGGTAACTCAGAGCCGGCGGGCGCCAGCCCGCCGCCTCCGAGTCATATCCTACCGCTTGAGGTTCACCAGTTCCTGCAGCATTTCATCAGAAGTAGTTATGATTCGGGAATTGGCTTGAAAACCCCTCTGGGTAACTATCATGTCGGTGAACTCTTCTGAGAGGTCGACATTGGACATCTCTAAAGAACCCGGGAGTATGGCCCCCATAGCTTCCTCGCCGGGGGCTCCAACCTTGGGGTCGCCAGAGTTGTTGGATACCTGGAACAAATTGCCGCCCTTAGCCAAGAGGCCCGCCGGGTTCTGAAAAACGGCCAAGGCTACTCTGGCCAGGTTGTCTGTGATGCCGTTGGAGTAAACCCCTAGGATAACCCCGTTCTGGTCGATGGTTATGCTTCTTAAATCACCCTTGGTGTAACCATCCTGATACTCGGCCCAACCGGTAAAAGTCGCGTTGTACTGGGTAAGGTATGATAAATTCAAGGTAATGGGCTGTTGAGTCGGTACTCCATTGTTTACATAATGAATAGTGATACTTTGACTGCTTGGATCATCGGTTGCAGCGAACGTCATAGCCGTAACGTCCGGTTCTTGCCAGTCCGAAGAGCTTGCCCCGGTCGTGCCGTTATCGTGTTTTGCCCGTATCAGCTTTCCTTTCTCGTCGAAAAACAGGTAATAGTCTTCACTCTTGGAGTCACTGGCAGTCGGATTGGGACAGTCTGGATCGGAGCTTGCACGGACCCGCCATATGCTCCCGTTCATCTGCTCCCCGCCGATGTCCACCTGGTCTCTCTCCATGATTTTCTCAAACTTGAAGTACTGGACCCTTTTATTTCCCAGGGTGTCGTAGAATTCCTTAGAAGTAATCTTGGAATCGGCCCCGTCGGGATTGTCGACAAAGCTACTCGAGGTTTCGTCCCAAACGTATTCGGGTTCCAGGGTCGAATCGAAGTTCCCGGCAAAGCGTATCAGGGTCGTAGCCTTCGGCTCAGTACTCTGGAGAGCTGAGATATCGATAGGGACGAGGCCGCTCGTAATGTCTATCTGGCGCTTGCCAGTCAAAGGATCTATTACCCAGTTTCCGCTGTCGTCCTTCGCAGGCATATAGCCCATGACGTGCAATCCGCCTGAAGCCACGTAGTTGCCGAGCACATCGAAATCAAAAGCCCCGGCCCTGGTGTAATAGCGCTCGCCCCCGCTTTCCAGGATAAAATACCCGTTACCGTCGATGGCGAGGTCGGTATTCTTACCCGTGGTTTGGGCACTGCCGGGAGTTGCTATCACGTCGACGCTCGACAGTTGTACCCCCAGGCCAACAGCCTGCGGGTTGGTCCCCCCTCTGGCCCCGGTCGGCGCTGAACCACCACGGATAGCCTGGTAAAAAGCATCTTTGAAAATGGCCCGGCTTTTCTTGTACCCAACCGTATTGACGTTGGCAATGTTATTGCCTATGACATCCATTCGCAGCTGGTGGGTGCGAAGACCCGATACCCCAGCATACATGGAACGCATCATATGCAAACGACCTCCTTTGAAAATTGGTAGCGCCTCAGTCGTTCAGCGCCAGCAGGGCTCCCTCTTTGGAGGTCCAGCCCTAAACAATGACCGCGCTATCGATATTCGTAAAAACGTTCTCCTTCATGTTCTCGCCATCGACGGCGGTTATGACCGTATTGTTTTTGACGCTTACCACTAGGGCTAATTTGTCAAAAAGGATGAGAGACTCCCGTGCCCCTTTCTCCCGGGCTTTCTGTACCGCAGCCTCAAGTTTTTCTATCTCACCTGATGTAAGCTGAATGTTTCGTGACTTCAGTCTCTGCTGGGCATGGTTAGAAAACCGCAGCGGTGGCGACTGCAGCTTGTGATTTAATATCTCGGCAAATGAAGCCTGGTTTTCCTGGGCTGCTGTTGCCTTGCCCGGCGATTTTACCGGAAGACTTGCGGCTTCAGGAAACATTATCCTGGAAGTCACTGGGCCTCGTCCTCCTCTGTCCCGTCTTGGCTACTACCCGTACCAGCTGGTGCTGTTGTCGCTTCGTCTGAATTACTACTCCAGTGCACCGAAGTTACCTGGGCAAGACTTACCTGTTCCCCGTTTACGGTCAAATAGGGAACCCCGTCCTTTAAGACTATAGACTCGACCCTCCCGCAAGCCGTCCCTGCCGCGGTCTCGAATTCGATCTCTTGTCCAAGCAAGGCTAGGGCCTCTTGCCACGACAAGTTGCTACTCAACGTCGAAACGTAGCTGTTCAAGGCTGTAGACAGGCTCTGCAGGTTGGTGTTCATGTTGTACATCTGCTCCAGCGAACTGAAGCTGGCCATCTGGGCTATGAATTCTCTGTCTTTCATGGGTTCGAGGGGATCCTGGTACTTGAGTTCCGTAATCAAGAGCTTGAAGAAATCATCTTTGCCCAGTATTTGAGACTTCGCCGCGCTCGTTATGGCAGTGGAACTTTCACTACTGGTCACTCCAGAAACTGGCATCGCTTCACCCCCTAAACCACGTAATCCAAGACCCCAACGCTTGACCCTTCAACCCCAGGATAATGAGATATTTGTTCTTCTTGTACCTCATCCACTGTCAGACCAGCACCTACCCCCTCGTATCCCCACTTTGCGGTCGGAGCTCTTTGCTGGTGAAATCCCGACTGTCCCTGGAAATCCTGCCCTCCTTGATAATAAAGGCCGACTTCTGCCCGGTCCAGCTTCAGGCCCCCGGCTTCGAGAGCCGCCTTCAACTGCGGGAGGTTAACTTCCAATACCTGCTTGACTTGCTGGTTTTCTGCCATAAAACGCGCTGTCACTTGGTGGTTCTCCAAACTCAGTTTGATGGTGAGCTTGCCCAGAATTTCTGGTTTGAGCACCATCTCGACCTCAGACCGTTCCGGCGTTAGTAAAACGTCAAGTTTTCGCACCACCTGGTCTACCAGCTTTTCGAACGGCACCGGATTCTTTGCTCCAATCTCCTTAGAAAGCCCCTGAATATCCGTAGGCTTACCGGCAAGCATCATGCTGTCAGAAGGTAAGGTCGGGATAGTATTGTCGGTATTCGTCTTCGGTTCTTGCATCAGTTGAGGCTCTTTCAGTCCTTTAGCCCGGCAGGTCTCTGCGAGAATCAGGTCTTTGACGTTTACCGGTTGTTGCGATGCTGACTCTAGAAAACCCCGTATCTGGGGCGTTCCTTTGGTATCCGCTTGAGGGCTGACCGTAACACCATCCGGCACTGGCGGATTCGTGTCGCCAGAAAGCCGCCCTTTCCCGCCCCCCTTGTCCACTGAAACCACCTGGGGCCCTTCGACCAAAAGTATCTGAGGGGTTTCGTCGGCAACAGGAGGCAAAATCCCTGTTCCGTTGCCCGGCGTAACAGGTAAACCGTCTGCGTTGATAACCCCGGCCCCATCGAAAGCAACAACTGTCGGGTACGAACTCGGCCCCCTCACGTCTCCCTCAGGAGCCTGCAGCCCCGAGAGATCTCCTCGCTCGCTGTTCTGTGGCGCTGTGAAAAGGATTAACCCCGCCGAAGCAATCTCAGGCATAACCGCCATGCCACTGGCCAGCAAAACCAAAGCGTTTCCGACTGCTCCTTGGGCCTTGTTAGTGACGTTATCCCCCGAGAACTCAACCACAAACGGGGTCACCCCGCCTTCTGCTCCCAGGCTCGCTGTCACGCCGTCGCTTGCCAGGTCCGCGTTCTGGCCTTTGTCTGTTTCCTGCCCCAAAGCACCACCCTCGGGATCAGAGGCTTCTTTCCCCTGGTGGCTCTGACAGGCTTGTTTTAACAACGAGGCGAATGCGGTTTTGCCCTTTTCTGCAGTGGCCGGAACCGGGTTGTTAGGCCTTACCTCGCCTTCAGCAACGAGCCGGGCCTGCTTGGAGGCCAAGAAGAATGCGGATGCGCTCCCTGTCTCCAATTCCATCACCTCCTTCCTGAGCATTTTCTAGCAGAAGTATCTATCTGACAGCCAGTAGTCGCAAATAGATAAGATTGCGCCGGCTTCAGATGGCACAGAGTATATCAGGGCGTTCCAGGCGTTTCCACTGCCAGCATTTTCTTGGTGATCAGGGCAGCGCGTTCTGGAGGCATAGCAGCCAGTATCTTCCCCACTTGTTCGCTGTCCATGTGCTGCAGTATGCCTATTACCGTTTCGTCATCGAGTTGTTCGAAAACCTTGGCCGAATCCTTGGGCTTGATCGAAGAATAATAACCGGCCAATTCTTTAAAAACCTCGTCCTGCCCTTGGCTCGTGAGGTTAGCGTTTTTCAGTTCTTCTACCTGCTTGTTAACCCTCGCCAGGGTACTCTTAGCCTGCTGCAGTTCGGTTTCTTTCACACGAACCTGTTGTTCAAGCTTGGTCATCTTCCCCTGCAAAGACTTAATTCTTTCCAGCAACTGGCGTTTTTCCTGCTCTACTGGCGATGACTTACTTGTAGTCACATCACTTGTGTCAACCAAGCGATTGACCACAGGAATGTCTTTGAAAAAAGCAGGAGCTGACAGCACTCCTAAGTAAATCAGAGAGCACCACGCTCCCGCCAGTAAGGCAAGGGATATGACCAAAAGTAAAACTTTTCTTGATATGCTCACCCGTTGCTTCACCCCTACCCAACTGAAACCGGGAAACGGGTCGCGCTGTACCCTTCCCCTCATCCAAGCCCCAAACCACCGCTACTTCTCAATTCTTAATTCTTAATTCTCACTTCTTCATTCTTCATTTTTCATTCTTAATTCTTAATTCTGCATTCTTAATTCTTACTTTTTGCTTCCCTCTGTCCGCCCCCGCCAAAACCTGGTCATCGCTACTTCATCCAAAACCAACTGCTCTTGCTTGCGAAACTCCGCCAAATACTCTTTCCATCGTCTATCTTTAAGTTTTTCTAGAGCCTTTCTTTCTTTCATGATCTCGTACAACCGTTCTCGAGCCCGGTTTACTTCCTCCTGCGCCTTTTCTACCTTTGTCCTTTGCCAGCGGATCCTGTCCCTGAGTATCGGCACATACTCTTTGACCGAAATAATCTCATGAACAGTGGTTACGGCACCGTCTTTGCTCCGCAACCGGTCGTACGTCGACTCCAACTCTTGCTCCCAAGCTCGTAATAACCGGACTTGCTTCAGGTACTCCCGCTGGCGCCGGGCCAGTTCCGCCTTGGCCATACTTTCTTCTCTCGAAACCACGTTCAGCTTGGTCTGGAGACGATAACGGAACCGCTTCATTTAACGCACCTGCCTTTGCCCAGTTACAACCTGTTCCAGTTCCAATACGGTGTCGTTAAAACTGGCTTTTTCCCAAACCCCCTGCTGAAGAAACGCGTTGCAACCGTCTATCAATTCCAAGGCCTCGTCGATGCGCGGGTTGGCTCCGCGGCGATAAGCTCCAATATCGACGAGATCCTTAGCCTCTCGGTAAACCGCCAACAGGCTGCGGAAGCGTCCCGCACTTTCGAGGTGAGAACTCGAAACTATTTCGGGCATTACCCTGCTTATGCTGCCGAGAACGTCTATCGCAGGGAAGTGGTTGAGCGATGCCAGCTCTCTGCTCAAAGCAATATGGCCGTCAACTATGCCTCTCACACCGTCGGTTATGGGCTCGTTCATATCGTCACCTTCTACCAAAACCGCATAAAGCCCGGTAATAGTACCTTTGTCTGAAGCCCCCGCCCGTTCTAACAACTTGGGTAATAGCGCGAATACCGAAGGCGTAAAACCACGAGTAGCAGGAGGTTCGCCGATGGCCAAACCTATTTCCCTCTGGGCTAAGGCAAACCTGGTCAGGGAATCCATTAAGAGCAACACGTCCAACCCCTGGTCACGGAAGAATTCGGCGATCGAAGTAGCTACAAAAGCCCCTCTTAACCTGATCAGGGCAGGCTGGTCCGAAGTCGCTACTACTACCACCGACCGCTTCAACCCCTCTTCTCCCAGGTCTCTTTCCAAAAAGTCTCTGACTTCCCGGCCCCGCTCACCTATCAGAGCAATAACGCTAACGTCTGCCTCGGTGTTACGGGCTATCATACCCAACAAGGTGCTTTTCCCTACCCCACTCCCGGCCAGTATACCCATTCTTTGCCCTTTGCCAACAGTAACCAGGGCGTCTATAGCCCTTACCCCTACTGGCAGCACCTCAGTTATCCGACGTCTTTTCAGAGGATCGGGCGGATGATTCATCACGGGGTATGTGGTCTCTGTCTCCACTGGCCCTCCCCCGTCTATAGGCTCTCCCAACCCGTTCAAAACCCTCCCCACCAGGCTGCGCCCAACCCTGACCTTGAAGGTTTGCCCGGTAGCCACAATCTCGCTGCCAGGTCCAATACCATCTAACTCTCCTAGGGGCATCAGCAAGGTCTTATTACCTTTGAATCCCACTACCTCGCACCGTAAGGGCTTGTCACTCCTGCCCGGACTCCGAACAAGACACAATTCTCCCATCCTGGCCCTGGGCCCATCGGATTCGATGGTTAGCCCCACTACTTGAGATATCCTGCCCTTGAAAACCAAGGGGTTTACCTTATCCAGAACCTTTAGGTACTTGTCCAAGTCAAGCGTGGTTACTTTCCCCACTGTTCCCTGCTTCCCCCATCAAGGCTTCAGCTACCTTACTTATACGGGTTTCCAGCTGAGCATCCACTATCCCTACATCGCTTTCAATGATAAAACCACCTGGAGTAATCCGGTTATCAAGCTGAACTTCCAAATGCTCGATAGCCTGGCCAGGGCTGGTGAGGCTAAATCTGTTCTCCGTGACAGTTTCAAAATCATGGGAGTTTACCAGTATCTTTGAGTTTCCCGCGTTTCCAACCATCGCCAGGGTATTGCGTATTAGGTTAATAATTATATCGGAATTTTCTCTTACTTCCTTATCTATGATCTTGCGGGCTATGGCTAAAGCCAAGTTCACTATATCCTCTTCTGCGGAACGGATGATAGATTCCTTGGTCTTCCTTGCTTCTTCTACCATCTGATGACACTCTAACAAGGTTTTGCTTCTCAATTCTTCTATCTCTTGGAAAGCCTTTTCCTGTCCCTCGCGATAACCCTCTTCCCAAGAGTGCTTTTTGATTAATTCTGCCTCCTGCCGTGCTAGGTTCTTTATCCTGTCAGCTTCTTCCTCTGCTGAGGCTATTACCTGCTGGGCTTCGGCCCGGGCATTTTCCAGTATCTCTTTTACCATATCCTCCGCTTCTCTGATGACCTCAGCCACTTCTGTGCGAAGCTCCTCCATTTCAAGTTCCCGCTTATCAGGTTCAGCCAGGGCCTCATTATTTCTTATTTTGGCCAGCCCCCTACCGGACTCCGGTTCGAAATTGCTCAACACCCGGGGCTCCTTAATTACCAAGTACTTTGACTTGATGATCTTAGACAATGATCTCGTCACCCCCACCGCGGGCAATAACAATCTCTCCAGCATCTTCTAGTTTGCGGATGATGTTGACTATACGTTGCTGTGCCTCTTCCACGTCGCGCAAACGCACCGGTCCCATGAACTGTATATCCTCACGCAACATCTCGCCAGCGCGCTTCGACATGTTGTTAAATATCTTGATCGCGACCTCATCACTCGCCCCTTTAAGCGCTAATGCCAGATCGTGAGACTCCACTTCACGCAGCACTCTTTGAACTGAACGGTCATCCATGGTGACGATGTCCTCGAAGACAAACATCAGCCTCTTAACCTCTTCTGCTAATTCCGGATCCTGAACTTCCAAAGCCTCTAGTATGGTCTTCTCTGTAGCCCGGTCCACCCGGTTCAAAATCTCGACCAGAGACTTAACCCCGCCGGCACTGGTAACTTCATGAGGAATCACCGAAGACAACTTGCGTTCCAGCACCCTCTCCACTTCTTTAATCGCATCCGGTGAAGTCGTATCCATCAACGCTATCCTTCTCGCTACATCCGATTGTTTATCAGGCGGTAACGCGGAAAGAATAATCGAAGCTTTCTCGGGTTCCAAATACGCCAACACCAAAGCGATGGTCTGCGGGTGTTCGGCCTGGATAAAGTTCAATAACTGCGCAGGTTCTGTCTTACGGGCAAAGTCAAAAGGTCGTACTTGAAGCGATGCCGATATCCTGGACAGTATTTCTACGGCTTTCTGGGGCCCTAAGGCTTTCTCTAGAAGTTCTTTCGCGTACTCGATGCCCCCCTGGGCGATGTACTGGTTAGCCAAAGCCATTTCGTAGAACTCGCGGAAAACGTCGTCCACGCGATCCCCGGAAATCTTGCGAACGTTGGCTATCTCCAGAGTAAGTTCCTCAATTTCGCTCTCGTTCAGGTGTTTAAAAATCTTGGCTGACTTTTCCGGGCCCAGGAAAATAAGAAAATTAGCAGCCTTCTGCTTGCCGCTCAAACCCTTCCTGACCATTCCCTCACCTCTTCTCTTCCAATAGCCAGGTTCTTATTATCTGAGCCACATCTGCGGGATTTTCATCTATAAGCTTATCGATTTCCTCGCGGATCTTGAGCTTTTCTCTTTCTTCCGGAGTCAGTTCCCGTTCGACCAAAGATTCAATAGGTATTTCCTCGTCTACCAAAGCCTCAAACCCTTCTTGTTCTTGTGCTTTCCTGCGTCTAGCCAGCCAGAACAGTAAAACGGCTATCACCAACGCGGCCCCCAAACCTGCTGGTAACATATACTTTTGCCAAGTACTTGCCGGAGGAGCAGTCTCCTCAGTTGGGGTTTGAAATTTCATAAAGCTAACATACACGCTGTCATTTCTTTTCTCGTCGGCCCCGACAGCATTTTTGACGGCCTCGACTATTTCTTCTCGCTTTGACTCAAACCCTTCGTCGACCAGCACAGCTACCGTCATCCTTTTGATTGCTCCCGGAGCAACCTTGGTTTTGGTCTCCACCTTATCTCCTTCATAATTGACGGTCTGCTCGGTCTTTTCCGAGGTAGAACTAGAAGTCCCTTGCCCTTCTGTCCCTTGATAGGTCGGAACATTGGTATCGACTCCAGGAGATGCAGCAGCCCCCGTGTTACTGCTGGTGCTGGACTCTTCCACCGTATGCTTGCTCACCACGACCCTTTGTTCAGGGTCAAAATCCTGGCTGTACTGTTCGACTTCATCGAAATTAAGCTCTGCGTTAACCCTCACTACTGATTTGCCCGGCCCCAGTGTTGCATCCAGCATGCTCTGAACCGCCTGCTGTTTTTCCCTTTCCAGCTGCCTCTTAACTGCCATCTGCTGGACCGACAACTCGGCCGAGGCCATAGAATCAGCAGAGGGAATATCAGCGGAAAGTAGATTACCGTACTGGTCGACCACCACCACGTTTTCGGGTTTCAGTTTCTCTACACTGTTGGCCACGAGATGGACAATCCCTGATATTTCCCTGTTGGTCAATTCCTCGCCAATCTTCACCTTCAGCACCACCGAAGCGGTGGCCGGCGCCTCTTGATCGACATAAAGCCGCGGCTCGGGCAACACCAGGTGCACCCGAGCGGATTCTATCTTGTCTAAGCTTTCGATGGTCCTGACCAGTTCTCCCTGCAGGGCTGTCAGATACTTAACCCTTTTGTCAGTCTCGGTCTCACCAAAACTGGTACTCTGAAACAGCTCAAAACCGGCTGTTCCCTTTGGTAGCCCTTCCCCTGCCAGCTGTAACCTCACCTGGTACTTCTGCTCAGAAGGAACTAGAATGGTGCTACCTTCGTCGCTCAAGCGGTAACTTATTTTCAGCTCATCGAGCTTTTTGGTTATGGCAGCAGCATCTTCCACCGACAGGCCGGAATACAATGGTTCGTAGTTCTTGGCCGTTTGGCTGGACAAAAGCATTCCTAGCGATACCAAAGTAAGAAGCACAGCCCCACTGATGAGAACCTTCTGGTTAAGAGTCAACAGACTCCACCTGTTCTTGGCCAGCTGTAACCAGTGTTGTACTCGCTCCCAAAAACTGTTCATACCAATTCTCCGTCATCCAGCCTGTTGAGTCTACATCTGCATTCTCATGATTTCTTGGTAGGCTTCGATGAGTTTGTTCCTGACCTCAATGGTCAACTGAAGCGCCAAAGCCGCCTTTTCGTATGCTATCATCGTTTGGTGAACGTCGGCTTCCCCTCCCGTAGCCAGGTTAAGGGCTGACTGGCCGGCCTCTTCCTGCAACTGGTTCACCTCGTTCAGCGCAGCTTTCAGATAACTGCTAAAGCTTTTGCTATTGTCGGCTGCCGAAGCCGAGTCTTGCCCGCTTTTGGCCCAACTCGGCGGCTGAAGCGGTTTAAGGGTATTAAGAGTAACGGTATCTATCTTCATTTACTTTTACCCCTTTATCTACCGATTTCTAAGGCTTTCATCGCCATACTTTTCGTAGCTTCTACTGCGCTTACATTGGCCTCATAAGCCCGGGTAGCTGAAATCATGTCTACCATCTCTGAAACCACGTTGACATTGGGCATGTTTACGTATCCATCCTGATCAGCGTCCGGGTTCCCAGGATCATACACTCTTTTGAAAGGCGAGGTGTCCTCTCGTATGGCTTTTACCCGAACCCCCCCCTCACCTTCCATATAAGCACTCAATAAATCCTTGAAGTTCCCTTTGCTAGGAGTACGAGCTTCGAAAATAACCATCTGTCGGCGGTAGGGGCCCCCTTGCGGGGTCCGAGTAGTATTAACGTTAGCCAGGTTATTGGAGATAACATCCATCCTCAGACGCTGAGCTGTCATCCCGCTGGCACTGATGTCGAAGGCGTTCAAAAACCTCAACCTAACCCCTCCCTTCGGTGATAGCCATCCGCAGCAGCTTAAACTCTTCGCTCATACTGGTAGACACTGCATTGTAATAAACAACATTTTTAGAAAGTCGCGCCATTTCTCGGTCGATATCTACACTATTCCCGTCATTGCGGAAAGTGTACCCTTCGGCAACATTAATCCCCACCTGGAAACTCGAGATGTTCGGTATTTGGAGGTGCCGGGGATGGGTTGTTTTCAAGTTGTACTCGCTCCCCGCTTCTTTCATTGAATTCTTGAGCTGTTCTTCAAAGGTAACTTCCATAGCTTTGTACCCTGGGGTATCGACGTTAGCCAAATTGTTGGCTATGACCTTTTGCCGCAACATCGCACCGTCCAAAGCTTTTTCTAAAACGTTTATCCTTCGGTTACCGATGACCTTATCGAGCATCGCCATCCCTCCCATGTTTGCCCGATCTTCCTACAAAATTCTATAATTACCGTAATTATTCCTTCCGGCATCGGCAGCGCTTGTAAAAATTTCTGAAAAAAAAAAACTAATCCTGCCCGGATTAGTCACATTTCCTTTTGTTAACCGCGAAGCTCGTCCAATATATTGTCTACCAGAAGTCTTATGTAAGTACCTTTCATGCCCAGCGATCGAGACTCTATGATGCCGGCGCTCTCAAACTTGCGAAGAGCGCTGGCCACTACTGACCGGGTCAACCCTACCCGGTCGGCCACGTGACTGGCCACCAAGACCCCTTCCTTACCTTTAAGCTCAGACAAAAGGTGATAAAGTGCCTCTCTTTCTGACTGTGAAATAGCCGCTAATGCCGCTCCGAGCGAAGCCTTTCTCTGGCTAACGGTTTCTTGTCTCTCGGACTTCAGGTACATGATTTCATTGGCTATAACGAGAGCTGCCACTTTTCCCAGAACAAGCTCTTCCTCGGAAAATTCTGGTTCACGGCGGTAAAGGACCAGGGTAGCGAGCCTGCTCCGGCCGCCCTGAACTGGAATTATAGTGAATACCTTTCCTTTGCAGTCACAAGCTGTTCTTCTCATCCGAAAAACACATTTTCTCCCCAACCGCCGGTTGATCAAAGGTTGTGACAGGTTGAGAAAATCCCGGTTAAAGCTCTCGGGGAAGCGTTCGACATAATCCAACAACTTTTCAATTTCAGGGAAATCGCCGTTGTCCTCCTCAACGGACCACCCCAAGATTCGCCCTCTTCGTCCCACTATATAAACGTTACAGTCAATATTTTGCGCAATCAAAGCCGCCATCTGGCCAAAATCCACCGGTGCTTCGTCTTGCTGCTCTGTCACCTCGCTCAAACCGAGACACCTTTTCCAAAGACTAACCCCCGCCAACCTCCTACCTCCTCTCCCAAATTACTCGCTCTTATAGTATATATCGACTCAGGTCCTCGTCCTTTATAATAGGACCGAGCCGGGCCTCTACATAAGCTTTATCAATAACCACCGTTTGACCTGCCATTTCACTTGCCTCAAACAGAAGATCCTCCAGCACTTTCTCTAAGATGGTGTGTAACCTCCTTGCCCCTATGTTCTCGGTACTGGCGTTCACCTCATAAGAAACCTGCGCGATATAGTCTATTGCTTCAGGAGTAAAAGAAATATCTACCCCCTCGGTCGATAACAAGGCTACGTACTGCTTGATAAGGGAATTATCGGGTTCGGTGAGGATCCGTCGGAAGTCTTCAACGGTCAGGCTGGTCAGTTCTACCCTGATGGGAAACCTTCCTTGCAGTTCAGGTATTAAATCTGATGGCTTGGTTATATGAAAAGCACCTGCGGCAATAAAAAGAATGTGATCGGTCTTGACAGGGCCGTACTTGGTCATCACGGTTGAACCCTCGACAATGGGCAATATGTCTCTTTGCACTCCACCTCTAGACACGTCTGGTCCGTGGCCGGTTTCGCGGCCAGCAATTTTGTCGATTTCGTCCAGAAAGATTATACCGGAGTTTTCGGCACGGTAGACAGCTTCCCGTTGCACCTCATCCATGTCAATCAGCTTTTGAGACTCTTCGTTGGTAAGTATCCTCCTCGCTTCCGCTACCGTCACCTTTCTCTTTTTCTTCGACTTGGGCGCCAGGCTGCCCAGCATGTCTTGAAGGTTGATTCCCATCTCCTCGACGCCAGCTCCCGAAAAAACCTCGAAAAACGATACGGGTTTTTCCTCGACCTCGATCTCGATCAGCTCGTCTTCCAGCTCCATGCGGGCAATCTTGGTGGATAGTATTTCTCGCCGTCGCCTTATGTCCTCGTAGCCGGGTCCTATGTCCGAGTCCTGGTTGTCAGTTTCCGAGGATGTCCTGCCTAACAAGAACTCCAGCGGGTTAACCACCTGGGATCCTCTCTTTTTGGGTAAGGGCAGCATGTAATCTACTATTCGTTCTTCAGCCAGCTTGCGAGCCTTGTTTTCCACCTCGGCCATCTTTTCTTTCTTTATCATCTGCACAGATGTTTCTACTAGATCCCTTATCATAGAATCAACGTCTCGTCCTACGTAGCCTACCTCGGTAAACTTAGTAGCTTCCACCTTAATAAAGGGAGCGTTTACCAATTTGGCCAGCCTGCGGGCAATCTCGGTCTTTCCAACGCCAGTTGGCCCGATCATAATAATGTTTTTAGGGTATATCTCTTCTCCTATCTCCGCCGGCAACTTCTTCCTACGGTAGCGGTTCCTCAGGGCAATCGCTACCGCCTTTTTAGCCGCTTCTTGGCCCACGATGTAACGGTCCAATTCTTCCACAATCGCCCGGGGGGTAAGGTTTTCCATACACCCACTCCTCTCACTTCAGTTGTTCGACCGAAATGTTGCTGTTGGTAAAGACACATATCTCCGCCGCGATCCTCAGAGCTTCTTCCGCGATCTCGCGGCTGGAGAGTTGCGTATGCCTAAGTAGGGCTCGGGCTGCAGCCAAGGCATACGGTCCTCCTGACCCTATAGCCACTACCTGATCATCGGGTTCGATGACCTCGCCACTTCCGGAAATCAGAAACATCTTTTCCTTATCGGCCACTATCAAAAGAGCCTCCAACCTCCTTAACACCCGGTCTGTCCTCCACTGCTTCGCTACCTCCACCGCTGCCCGGGTGAGGTTCCCGTTACTCTCGCGTAAACAGTCCTCAAACCTTTCGAAAAGAGTGATGGCATCGGCTACGGATCCGGCAAACCCTGCCAACACCTTACCGTTGTATAATGTCCGTATTTTTTTGGCCTGGGCCTTTAGTACGAAGGTCTGCCCGTATGTAACCTGCCCATCGCCCGCTATGGTAACCTCACCGTCTTTCTTGACTGCTACAATCGTAGTTGCCCGAAACATACCCATCACCTCCGGGGAAATTTGTCGTCGTAAATGTTCTTTAACCGCTCAGCAGTAACATGAGTATAGACCTGAGTTGTGGACAATCTGGCATGGCCTAAGAGCTCCTGCACAGAGCGAAGGTCCGCCCCACCGTTTAACAAATGAGTAGCAAAGGTGTGACGCAGGGTATGCGGGCTGATCTTTAGCCGCAAGGCGATTTCTTCTACATACCGGTTCACGATGTTTCTTACCCCCCTTGCCGACAACCTTGTACCGTGCCGATTCAAAAAAATCGCGTTTTCAGTTCCCTGTTTTCTAGCCGCCAACACCCGGCGGCTGCTGTTCAAGTACCTGTTCATGGCCTCAACCGCCCTTGCTCCCACCGGTACTATCCGCTCCTTGCTCCCTTTGCCCATTACCCTGATAAACCTTTCTTCTGAGTCGAAATCAGGTAAATCCAGGCCCACCAACTCTCCTACCCGGATCCCAGTAGCGTATAGAAGTTCCAGTATGGCCTGGTCTCGCAATCCCAAAACATCACCCCCATCAGGTGCTGCCAGCAAAGCTTCCACTTCTTGCGAGTAGAGAAAACGCGGCAGTCTCTTCTCCCTTCTGGGCGTGGATACGGTGGCAACCGGGTTAACCTCGATGACCTGTGAGCTGCACAGGTACTTACCAAACGACCTTAAAGCCGCCACCTTGCGGGCCATGGTTGACCTTTTTAGCCCGCATTCTTGTAAATGAGCCAGATACTCCCTGACCGTTCGGGGATCAAGAACCTCAAACCCGATTTCTTCCGGCCCGATACCCCTTTTATCCGCGAAGTGAGCCACAAAACGCTCGAGATCCGATCTGTAGCCCGCCAGAGTCAAGGGAGATGCTCCTTTTTCAATCTCAAGGTGTTCGAGGAACCTCTTTACGTGCGACAATAACACTAAGCCCACTCAGTCCCTTTCATATCGAGCTCTGGTTCAGCCTAACTCCGCTTTATCAAGAAATTCTTCAAGACTACGAAGCGATCTTTTGCTATACGCCAAATACCTTTCCCTTCGCCCTTTAACCTTCTCCTCTAAGGGAGGCAGTAGACCGAAATTAGCGTTCATTGGCTGGAACCTGTCACCAGAGGCGGAGGTGATGTGATGGCACAAAGCGCCTATCATGGTAGTCCTCGGTAAAACCAGTAAGGGCTTGCCTGCCGCGAGACGCACCGCGTTCAGCCCTGCCAAAATCCCGGTAGCGGCGGACTCCATATAACCCTCGCACCCTGTAATCTGCCCGGCAAAGAACACGCCGTCTCTAGGTGTGAACGCAAGGGTTGGCTCGAGTAACCGGGGACTGTTGATGTAGGTGTTGCGATGCATAACCCCATAGCGCACGAACTCCGCTTTCTCCAGTCCTGGAATCAACCTGAACACCCTTTCCTGCTCTTTAAACCTCAGCCTGGTTTGAAAGCCAACCAAACTGTAAAGAGTTCCTTCTCGGTTTTCCTGTCGAAGTTGTACAACCGCGTGCACCCGTTTTTTACCATCACCGGGCTCAAGCCCTACCGGTCGCATCGGACCGAAGCATAAAGCCGCTTCCCCCCGGCGAGCAATGACCTCTATCGGCATGCATCCTTCAAAAAAGAGCCCTTTATCCACCGGATGGCCTTCATGGACATCTGCTTCGACCAGGGCACGGTAAAACCTTCGGTACTCTTCTTCCGTTAGGGGACAGTTCAGGTAATCATCCCCACCCTTTCCGTACCGCGACCCTCGGAATATCTTTGAAAAATCCAAGCTATCGGCAGTCACCACCGGTGCTACCGCATCGTAAAAATAAAGGTTGTCCTCTCCGGTAACATCCCTTATCCATGCCGCTAACCGGTCAGAGGTTAACGGTCCGGTTGCAATAATAGTAATACCCTCCTCGGGAATGCAGGTAATCTCTCTTTCTTCTACCCGAATAAGAGGATGGGAACGGATGATCCCGGTTACCTTAGCAGCAAAAAGCTCTCGTTCTACCGCTAAAGCCGACCCCGCAGGAACACGACAGTCCTCAGCACAATCCAGCAGCAAAGACCCCAACAGTCTCATCTCAGCCTTCAGCAAGCCTTGAGCAGTTGCCGGGTCCTCAGACTTTAGGGAATTACTGCAAACCAATTCAGCCAGGTAACCCGTCTGGTGAGCGGGAGTCATCCGAACAGGACGCATCTCACATAACCTGACCCTGATCCCGCTCTCGGCGATCCGATAAGCGGCCTCGCACCCAGCTAGGCCACCACCAACCACCATTACTTCCTCGGTTCTTGTCAATCCTCACATCCTCGCTTCCTTTTCTTCATAACGGCATTCCTTGCTGGTACAAGCCAGGTACTCTTGGCCCCGGCCTCTTTTCCTAACCATCGGCTCACCACACTGAGGACATTTCTTTTCCGTAGGCAAGTTCCAGGATCGAAAATCGCATTGTGGGTATCCTTCACACCCGTAAAAACGTCGACCCTTCTTGGTTCTTAGAGCTATTACTTTTCTCCCGCATTGCGGACAGGTAATCCCTGTTTCTTCGTTTACCGATTCCGTGTAACGACATTTTGGAAACCCGGAACACGCAAGAAACCGGCCATAGCGCCCGTTACGGATAACCATGGGTTTCCCGCAAACCGGACAGTCTTTTCCGGCTTCTTCTGGTTTTAGCTCTACTTTTTCAATCTCGCTACTTGCCTTCCGCAGTTTATCAGAAAACGGAACATAAAACTCTTCTACCGTCTCTTGCCAGTTCAGTTCTCCTTCCTCTATCCGGTCCAGGTTTTCCTCCATGCTGGCGGTAAACTCTACATCCATGATCTCGGGGAAATAATCCTTTAAAAGATCTACTACGATAAACCCTAGCTCTGTGGGCACAAACTGCTTGTTTTTTCGTTCTACATATCCCCGGCGCAGGATAGTATCAACAATCGGTGCGTACGTACTCGGCCGCCCGATATTCTTTTCTTCCAGCATCTTGACCAGACTGGCCTCGGTGTAACGGGGCGGAGGTTGAGTAAAGTGCTGTTCGGGCTTAAAGCCCCGGGCTACAAGCTCCTGCCCTTCTTGAACCTCAGGTATCGTTCTTTTCTCATCCTCTTCCTCGTTCTCGCTCTCTTGATACACGGCCAGATAACCCGGAAACTTGAGATTCGAAGCAGAGGCACGAAAAACGTATCCCCCGCCGGTTATTTCCACAGTCACGGTATCGTAAACAGCTGGGGCCATCTGACTAGCCAAAAACCGTTCCCAGATGAGTTTATACAACCGGTACTGATCCCTGGTCAAGAAGGTCTTGACCCTTTCCGGTTGGCGCCAAACCGAAGTAGGTCTTATGGCTTCGTGAGCGTCCTGGGCCGTTTTCTTTGATTTATACACGTTTGGTTTCTCCGGCCGGTACTCTTTCCCAAAAGTTTGTTCCACGAAGTCTAATGCCTCTCTTTGCGCTTCTTCGGCAACCCGGCTGGAATCGGTTCGAATGTAAGTCACTAAACCAACCGTGCCTCCTTCCCCAAGTGATAGCCCTTCGTACAGCTCCTGCGCCACTCTCATGGTCTTGTTAGCAGTAAAACCGAGCTTCTTGTAGGCTTCCTGCTGCAAACTGCTGGTAATAAAAGGCGGCACCGGGTTCCTTTTCTTGGTTTTCTTTTCTACTTTGCTCACGGTAAATCGGGCAGTTTCTAACTCTCTCAAAATCGCGTCGACAGCCTCGCGGCTGCCGATCTCTAGCTTTTCTCTCCCACGCGCGACCAAGCGAGCAACCAAAGCCTTATTCCCTGCAGCAAACTCTCCCTCTATGGTCCAATATTCTTCAGGAACGAAGGATTCTATCTCGCGTTCCCTTTCGCAGATGAGCCTTAAAGCCACCGATTGAACTCGTCCTGCACTCAAGCCCTTCTTGATCTTATTCCAAAGTAAAGGACTCAAGCTGTAACCGACCAGACGGTCCAGCACTCTTCGGGCCTGCTGGGCATTAACCCTATTCATATCAATCGGCCTCGGTTTCTTAACCGCCCGGGTAACCGCATCTTTGGTGATTTCATTAAACTCTATCCGGCAAGGGTTGTTATCCTTGAGATTCATGGCTTGACTCAAGTGCCAGGCAATAGCCTCTCCTTCCCGGTCAGGGTCAGTAGCCAGCAGCACCCGAGACGATTTCTCTGACTCCTCCCGGATGTGTTTGAGTATTTCTCCTTTTCCCCGAATAGTCACGTACTGAGGAGTGAACCCGTGTTCAACATCCACTCCCAGCTTACTCTTGGGCAAATCCCTAACATGCCCCACGGAAGCCAGCACTTTGTAGTTCCGTCCCAGAAACTTGCTTATGGTCTTGGCTTTGGCAGCTGACTCCACTATTACCAGCACTCTATCTCCCAAGAATAATCACCTCATCCAATAATCTGCCTTTATTTGCACTGGCCGTTGGCACCATCTTCACGATCCTCTCAGCCTTATAAAATAGTTACCGGGTAAAACCTCGATTATTCCACGAATCTGAAGTTCAAGCAGCATACCAGATAACTGCCCCGGGGTAAGCCCGCTAAGCCTGACCAACTGATCCAAGTGTACCGGTTCGGTCCCCAGTAGATCAAGTACCATATCGAACTCCGAACTCCTATCCAGGTCACCAAGTGGTAAAGCGCCTGTTTCAGTATCTTTTAACACCAGCTGGTACTCCTCCAAAATGTCCTCGACAGTTGTGACAAGTTTGGCTCCTTGCTTGATAAGGTTGTTCGTGCCCTGGCTCAACCGGCTGGTTATGGGCCCCGGCACTGCAAACACATCCCGCCCTTGATCTAAGGCCCAATCTGCTGTGATAAGGGCTCCGCTTTTGACTCGAGCCTCCACTACCAGCACGCCTTTCGATAATCCTGAAATTATCCGATTACGAATAGGAAAATTCTTGGGCTCAGGAGGTGTTCCAGGAGGAAACTCGCTGACAACTACTCCGGTCTCCGCAATGCGAGAGTACAAACCCTTGTTTTCTCGCGGGTACACCACGTCAATGCCGCTGCCCAAGACTGCTACCGTGCGTCCTCCGGCCTCAAGCGCTCCCAAATGAGCCTCAGTATCGATTCCGCGAGCCATGCCGCTGACTATCCAAAAGCCGGCTCGGGCCAGATCCGTAGCCATCGAACGTGCAATTTGCCGCCCGTAAGGAGATGGTTTCCTTGCCCCTACCACTGCGATAGCCTGCTGATCGATGGTTTCAACCTTCCCCCAGCCGTACAAAACTGCTGGAGGGTCATACAGACTCCTGAGGGCCTCGGGATAGGTCTTGTCAAAAATTGTCCTAATACTATATCCCTTGCTGTACAAAACTTCACGGTAGGCTAGGGGATCCAGGGTCTTTCGGGCAGCCAGCAGAGCATCCAGCTTTCCGGGCAAAAACCGAAAAGCCTTCAGTTCCCCCGCTTCAGCTTCCCACACCTCGCGAAACCCGCCGAAGTAGTCCTTTAATTCTTGCATCTTTCGCGCTCCCGCGAAAGTAACCGCGTGTATCGCAAGAAAGTATGCCAGCTCCTCTTCTTTCATCCCCGAGTATAACCTGCCTCATCCATGATATGCCCTATAACCGTAAACCTTTTCCGTTCGGGCGTCAATTACTGTTTTCAGATTATCCTTCTCCACCATTTCCCACATTTCCTTCCAGCTCCCTTTAGTTTTCGGCTCGATTCGGACTAAGGCTTGGTCCGACCCGCGGCCTTCAAAACCATGGCTTGGTGTTTGGGATCTACGCGGTTGCCGGCATGGGTCTTGCTGCCTAAAAAGTGAATACAAAAATGCCCGGGAAAATCATTGTCTTTTATGGCACCTGCGCCGTGAGGCATCCCGTTCATGGAAGCCGCCATCCTCCTGCCCCTGACTACAACGATTATAGCCCTCCTTTCCCAGCTCCATTTTCCTTTATAAATTGATTTCATAATATGCGAGTCGCGTGCTGTCAAAGGCTGTACGTCGGCGTGATTGGTTCCTGCCCGCCTTTGCACCCAAAAACTCTTTCTCGTTTCCACATCAGTTATCATCGCTTTGTCGTATATACGGAAAATCTTTTCTGCCTTTGCCCAGGGAACCAGCTCCCCGTATCGTTCACTGATAATGTTTTCCAGGTTAATTATACCGTTGTCGAGCAACCTGCAAAGAGAACCACTAAGGCTAAAAGCCCTTCCTTTCTCGTCCCAACCTATGCGGGCAGTGCGATGGATAAACAAGCGGTGTTTTCTCCCGTCTTGAGAAAAGTGTATCAGTACGTATTCCGGAGACAATTGGAAGGGATTGAGTGGCATACGGAAAGAGCGGTCCAAAGCCTTCGACAAGCGTACTCTTTCCTTCGCTTCCATTAGGTATGATTCGCTGTAATCCTCTTTCACCAGCCTTACCTCTTTTCTCACGTCTATATCCGGCTTATATGTGAAGAATATTGCCAAAACGCAGAATATCAAACAAGCGACGCATACGTTAGACGCGAGTATATAGAACAGACACCGGTTCACATCCCGTCCCCTTTCCCGGTTTACTTGATTCTATGAAGAATAACATCCCTACAGACTCGCAAGTCTTACCATTGATGTGTCATACTGCAATGCGACAACAAGGGTATAATTAGAAGCAGGCGAAAGATTAAGAGGAACTCCATAACCAGGCAGGTTGCCAGTCAAAAACATGCCAGAGATAACAAACAAAAAAGATAGGGGGTTAAACGCTTGAAATCGCACACCGTATATCACTGGTTTAACACGAAAAACAAGAGGGAGTTTATCAACATTACAGGCCTGGTTGCCGATGCTGTGAAGGAATGCGGCATACGGGAAGGGATGGCGTTGATTTCGGCCATGCATATCACGGCCGGTGTTTTCGTGAACGATGAAGAACCGGGAATCAAAATGGACCTGATGGAGTGGGCGGAGGGCCTGGCCCCTTTTCGATCGGACTACCGGCATCACCGCACGGGGGAAACCAACGGAGATGCCCACCTCAAAAGCATTCTTTTTCACCACCAAGTGATTGTCCCTGTTACCGATGGGAAACTTGACCTTGGCCCTTGGCAGGAGATATTTTATGCCGAGTTTGACGGTCAGCGCCGCAAGCGATTGATAATAAAAGTGTTGGGCGAATAATTGGGTTGAGCCAGGAACCTGCTTGCGGTACTATCAACTCAGTATTAACGGTAAAATAGCCCAAACCAGTCGTAGCTAAGGGGGACTGATGCAGTGCAGAGGATAAACACCTTTTATAATTACTACTTTTTTTTACCAGATGATGAAGACAAGCTTCTGTCACTGGTGAAGACTCTATCAGCACGCCCTTTTCCCGAATACTCCGGTAAGGCCTCGGGAACCGATATAGAACCCGATATCGAGACTGCCCGCTACCGATTTCTCTCGGTCGACGACCTACAAATCCTGGTACTCAAAGTAGGCCGGAGTTTTAGCTCTAACGACGAAGCACGTAATTGGCTAAAAAAGCACGAGGAAAATGCGGGGCTCGGCGATGACAACTTGTTGGGAAAAGTCTTGGTCTTACTCACGCCTGCCGGCAAAGAAGCTGACGCCTTGGAAACAAGCGGCACAAAGTGGCGGGAAATCCGGTTTGCGGCCCGTAACGTGGAACTGATTCGTTTTTTTGAGGCTGGTTTCGACTACGACATCGTGTACCGAGCCCAGATAAACCCTAATGCCTCCGAACCGGCTTACCAGCTCTTCGAAAACGACCTACCGACCGTGGAAGCCTACCTGGCCAAAATCCGGCTCCTAACAAGCGTCTACCACGACTCAGCGCGCACGGTACTAGAAGAAGCCAAGAAATCGGGGCGGAAATTGTCGGGTATCCTCCATACCCAGTTCGGCACCCAACACAGCGGTGAACCCGCGATCCAGGAACTCGAAGGAGAAATCCATGAACTTTCTGCCTCTTACGGAAAACTCGTAGCCAGCCAAAGCTTCTTGAGCGAGGGAAAAAGTAATCTTCAAGGAGTTCTGGAAAACTTGAAGCAACACCTGAAAACCAGAATGAACATTACTCCCGAAAGCCCTGTTGTGCAAAACTTAATCGACTTCTACCAAGGGCCTTGGAAACTCCTCGACCGGTCCCTCAGCGAGGTTCAGTCCTCAATTCAGAATCACCAGGCAGCCATCGAAGTGGTCAGAGGCAGGATCGAAATCCTCATGAGCCGAGAAAGCGCCTCGCTTCAAAGCAGGATCAGGGATGTTCTCGAACTCAACACCTCACTGCAAAAACAGAGCCTGACTTTCCAAGTTGCTGCCAGTTTTATCGAGTTTATCGTCCTCGCCTATTATACCCATTCCCTCTGGAAGAACCTGGCCCCAGGAGCTTACGCGGGAGTCGCTAAAGGAGTACAGTTCCTCTTGGTCTCCCTTTTTGCTGGAATAGCGGTATATGGTACTCACCTCATCGCCGAGCGAATACAGGGTGACCACCATGTTGACAAGCCCTTGAAGATAGTACTCGGTGCGCTGGTGTTGATTTTAGCCATAATAATCGGGTTGAGCATTGCCTACAGCGGTCACGCGGCAGTAACTCCCCACTAGGCTCTGTACTTGCCCGATTTTTTAGGATCGCATCAATTTCACAGCTTTCAACCTGTCCACCAGCCGCTTGTAATGCGATTCCTCTTCCCGGGCTATCTGTTCAAACATGAGTCTGGTTTCCGGATCACTGGCTTGGGCCGCCAGCTCCCTGTACCGGGCTGAAGCCTCTTTTTCCTCCTTTATCGCCGTTTCTAGGGCAGCAATTATGTCCATGACATATCCCCCTTTAACAAGTATGATTTGTACCCATTTGCGCCAGCCTCCCCGGTCAAGACCGGTAGTACATCAAATAATCATAACCCGTTCCAATACTTCCGATCCAGGCTGCGGTATTGAACAGCCTCGGCTAAATGCCGAGGAAGAATACTCGATTCCCCTTCTAAGTCGGCTATGGTCCTCGCTACCTTCAGGATACGGTCGTAGGCCCGGGCACTCAAGGCTAACCGTTCAAAAGCAGCTTTTAAAAGCTTCTCGCCTTCTTCAGACAGGCGGCAAAACCTGCGGATATCACGGGGCGGCATCAGCGCGTTGACCTGGTACGGCCTGTCTTCGAACCGGCGCTTCTGAATCTCCCTAGCCCTGACAACCCGTTCCTTTATTGTCGAAGAACTTTCTCCCCTTTCGGTCGGAACCAGGTCCTCGTACTTGACCCTCGGTACTTCCACGTGCAGGTCGGTACGGTCGAGCAGGGGCCCCGAAATTCTGGCTAGGTACTTGCTGATCTGGTGCGGGGTACAGCGGCACTCCCTGAGAGCATCACCGTAGTAGCCACAAGGGCATGGATTCATACTTCCCACTAACAAAAAGTTGGCCGGATAGGTCAGGGTGGCCTGGGCCCGAGCTACAGTCACTACCCTATCTTCCAGCGGTTGCCGCAATGCTTCAAGGACGTCCCGTGAAAACTCGGGCAGTTCATCCATAAATAAAACCCCGTTCTGAGCCAAACTGATCTCTCCGGGGCGTGGCACGCGGCCGCCACCGATGACACTGGCGGAGGAAGCGTTCTTGTGTGGGGATCGAAAAGGCCGCCTGGTTATCAAAGGTAAATCCGTGTCCAGCAGTCCGGCAGCCGAATACACGCGGGTGGTTTCCAAAATCTCAGAACGGTTCATATCGGGCAAAATTCCTGGGAGCCTCCTGGCCAGCATGGTCTTACCGCTGCCCGGGGGTCCGATGAGGATAATGTTATGATAGCCGGCCGCAGCTATCTCCAATGCCCTCTTGGCGATTTCCTGTCCCTTCACATCGGCAAAATCGAGATGCTCATCGGAGATTTCGCTGCCATGAACCTCACCCTGATTTGAAACTAGAGCGAGATTTCCCTTACCGTTGACGAATTCGATGAACTCCGCCAGCGAACCTACGCTGAAACAACGGAGCTCTTGTACTAACGCCGCTTCTTTCAAGTTCTCCTGTGGAACCACCAGGCTCGGCACAGGGGCTTGGGTTATCAGCTCTAAGGCCATGGGTAGCACCCCCGGAACTTTTCTGACGCTCCCTTCTAAAGACAGCTCCCCCACAAGATATAGATTACCTGGGACCCGCCCTTCAAGCTGCCCGCTGGCAGCGAGGATGCCAACCGCAATAGGCAGATCAAAGTGGCTTCCTTCTTTCTTAATATCAGCAGGAGCCAAATTAACGGTGATACGCTCCAACGGGAATTTCAGGCCGGCATTCTTTATGGCGGATCGCACGCGTTCCTTCGCTTCCCGAACCGACTGGCTGGCCAGCCCCACTATGTCGAACGAAGGCAGGCCTGAGTGTATATCGACTTCGACTTCAACAGTTCGAGCTTCTATTCCTTGCAGCACTAGCGAATTGACTACAGCCAGCACCTTATCACCTCTCCCTTGATAGTTTTTCTTCGCGACCTTGCAATATCCTGCTATTCCTATTACTGGACGACACTTTTCTGGAAATTTTGGGTTTTACCCCGGTTACAACCGTTACTATAATAAAATTGTGGGGTAAATTTTTTCGGGAAAGGAGTGGATGATGATGAGGAGACTGCCAAAACCTTTCGGTGAGCATCCCCTGCGTATCTGGAAGGCCGGTATTGACAAGCTTTATGACGACATGGATCGCTGGTTTGAAGAAGCTACGAAATCAGCTTTTTCACTGCTTCCGGCCGATTGGCAAATGAAGACTCCCAGAGCAGAAGTGTGCGATACTGGCGAAAACTTAGTGGTGTCCGTCGAACTGCCCGGAGTAGAGAAGTCAGACCTGGAAGTAAAAGTTTATCCCACCTACGTGTCGGTCAATGCCGAAAAGCGGCAGCAAAACGAAGTGAAAGCAGACAGCTATTACCACAGCGAGTGTTACTATGGTTCTATTTCGCGTAATATTCCTCTTCCCGTAGAAGTAGACTCTGCTCAAGCCAAAGCAGAATTCAAAAACGGCGTGCTCAGGTTGGATTTACCTAAAAAACACCAAGGAGACATTGGCCGCAAGATCGACATCGAATAAGAATAATAAGGGGGACAAATAGTCCCCCCATTTGTTTTCGGTTCAAAAAAGCCGCCCATCTTCAGGCCTGCGAGAATGGGCCGGTTTTTTTTCTCTTATTTACACAGAATCGCCTGTAGATCCTCCTCTGGGCTCGAAATCGGCTTGATATCGAAATTATCAACCAGTACTCCTAATACTCCCGGACTGATAAAAGCAGGTAACGTCGGGCCCAGGCGCATGTTCTTTACCCCCAGGTACAGCAATGTCAACAGTATTGCTACTGCCTTTTGCTCGTACCAAGAAAGCACCAGGGACAAAGGCAGTTCATTAACACCGCAACCAAAAGCGTCCGCTAAGGCTAAGGCCACTTTTATCGCCGAATAGGCATCGTTGCACTGTCCGATATCGAGCAATCTGGGTATCCCCTCTATGGTCCCCAGTTGGCGGTCAAAGAATCTGAACTTCCCGCAAGCCAGGGTCATTACTACCGTGTCGCCCGGTGTTTTCTCTACCAGTTCTGTGTAGTAATTCCGCCCCGTTCGGGCACCGTCGCAGCCCCCCACCAGTATAAAATGCCTAATCTTCCCGTCTTTGACAGCTTGAATTATCTTGTCCGCTGAACTTAGGATGGCGCTGTGGGCAAACCCGCACATAACGCTTCCCCTGTCTTCGTCAGACTCGAACCCCGGCAGGCTCAGGGCTTTTTCAATCAGCTTCCCGTATTCCCCTTCTGCCAGGTGTTGGACTCCCGGCCAACCTACAGGCCCAGTAGTAAGAATCCGGTCCCGGTACGATTCGTGAGGTTCCTGGATACAGTTGGTATTAATCAGTATCGCCCCCGGGAAAGCGGCAAACTCCTTTCTCTGGTTGGGCCATGCTGTCCCGTAGTGACCGAAGAGATGGGGAAACTTCTTCAGTTCCGGATAACCATGAGCAGGAAGCATTTCACCGTGAGTATAAACATCGATGCCCTTGCCCTGGGTTTGTTCCAAAAGGTTTTTCAGGTCCTTCAAGTCATGTCCGGACACTAAGATACACTTGCCCTTTCGATGTCCCAACGGTACTGAAGTCGGCACCGGATTACCGAAGGCTGAGGTATGGGCCTTGTCCAAAAGTTCCATGGTCTTCAGGTTGATTTCCCCACAGCGCAAAACCATGTCCAACCACTGTTCTCCGCCCCACTCCTTGTTTCCTAGAGCGGCAAAAGCTTCATGAATAAACCGGTAAACGGAGTCGTCTTCCTGGCCCAAGGTCTGGGCATGATGCGCGTAGGCCGCCACTCCTTTGACACCGTAAAGCAATATCTCCTGCAGAGACCGGACATCAGGGTCAAGGTCTGAACTGATTAAGAATCCCAATCGGTTACCTTCCTCGATCAGAGTAGAAATATCAAACCGCTCCAATACCAGAGCAGAAGGCAAGCTACCGGCTAAGTCATGCCGGTTCTTCGGTAACTCTTCCCTAACCTTATCCCTCAGCTCCTGAGCCTGTTTTATGAGCCGTTGGAGACGCTCAGGATCGAAGTTTACGTTAGTCAGGGTTGCAAATACTGCCTCACAAGTGAAATGATTAACTTCTTCGTCTACCCAGCCTGCTTCGCGGGCAAGTGAGGCGTGGGTCGCCAAGTCGCGGATGGAGTGCATCAACAGGTCTTGGAGAGCTGCCACCTCTTCCGATTTCCCGCAAACTCCTCTTCTAACGGTGCATGCCACCCCTTTGGATGTTTCCTCACACTGGTTACAAAACATCTTACTTTTTCCTCCTCTCCTCAATACCGTCAACTACGACGAGGGTTACCCACCTTCTAGGTTCACCTGAAACCGGATCACCTCCTATAGAGGATAATAAGTATGATATTTGTCTCTTTTTAGAGAACACCTATTCCCCTGTTATTTTTCTTTACCCTGGGGGCTTCAAACCTCGGCTAGTTCCGCCAGCGAATTGCAGGAAAGCTCGGAAACTAATGCCTTCTGCGCCCTGGCCAGTACCCGGTGTACTTTACAGTCGGGTTTGTTCACACACTCGTACCCCGGCACCAAGCAAACGTTTAAGGCCAAAGGCCCCTCTACCGCTACTAAAATATCGGCTAGAGTCACTTCGGTCGGGTCCTTCGCCAACTGAACTCCACCTCGCGGTCCACGCTGAGTGTGCACCAGTCCTGCCCTGGCCAGGATCTGTATAGTCTTTTTTAAAAACACTTCTGGAATCTGCTGCTTTTCGGATATTTCGCGGGCTGACAGCATTTCACCTTTGGGCAACCTAGCCAGCTCTAACATAACCCGAACCGCGTACTCCGCCTGTCTGGTGATCTGCATTGCATCATCTCCAATAGGGATATAAGTTATCCTCTTAATCTCTAATATACTTATAACCCAAGTGAACCTGGATTGGCAATAGTATGGTTGTGGAATTTGCTGGCCTGGTCTTGACGAACTACCGGCTCTTGGTTATGATGAGATTAGACTTGGAAAGTATAGAAAACTGTATAGCGGCGTCAGGTGTTCCCGTCCAGGAATAAACGGGGAAATCGGTGAGAAGCCGGTGCAGCCTCCGCTACTGTAAGTGGGACGAATCCTCATTAGAAGCCACTGGGCATGGCCTGGGAAGGTGAGGAGGAGGATGAACACGAGCCAGGAGACCCGGCCTGACGTGTATTTTGGTCTTCGGAGAGAAGGGCAAATACTCCGTCGTGTGACGCTACGGACGATGTTGTTGACTGGCTTCGAAGAAGCCTTTTTTGTTTGTTTGAGGCAGGGAGGTAAATTCATGTCTACGCCACGAATAATCATTGCCGGTACCCATAGCGGAGCTGGTAAAACCACCATTTCAATCGGATTGATGGCCGCCCTGGTGCGGCGCGGTTTGCGAGTACAGCCTTACAAAGTCGGGCCTGATTACATAGATACCGCCTACCACACCTTGGTCGCCAAGCGCGTATCCAGAAACCTGGATGACTGGATGCTCACCCCGTCAACTCTGCGTTACCTTTTCCTCAAAAATATGTCGGGAGCAGATATTGCTGTAATCGAAGGAGTCATGGGCTTGTTCGACGGTATAGGTGCGGGGATTGCTGGCAGTACGGCTGCGGTAGCCAAGACCCTTGATTGTCCCGTGATTCTGGTCGTGGACGCCTCCTGCCTGTCAGCGAGCGCCGCTGCTCAAGTCTTGGGTTACCAGCAATACGACCCGCAGGTTCAAGTTCGAGGCGTTATTCTAAACCAAGTCTCTCCAGGTCCGCATTATGACGCGGTGCGAGAAGCAGTCGAGAAACGTACTGGAGTTCCTGTTCTCGGATGTCTTCCCCCACGCGAGGAGCTGCGCTTACCCAGCCGCCATCTGGGACTTGTCCAGGCGATAGAGATGGAAGGAATGCACGCCCGCGTCGAGAAGCTTGCCCGCCTTATCGAAACAACGGTGGACATCGATCGGCTATTGACTATAGCGTCGTCAACCCCGTCTCTTTGGACACCCGCTTACCCTGCCCTCTCTCCTCCCGAAAACGTTTTCCCGGTCAACTTGGCAGTAGCTTGGGATGAGGCGTTCAACTTTTACTATCAAGACAATCTAGACCTGCTAGCCCAGCTGGGAGCGTCAGTTGTGCACTTCAGTCCTTTGCACGACAAAATCATACCGGAAGATGCCGACGGGGTTTACTTGGGGGGAGGGTTCCCGGAAGTATTTGCCGAGGGTCTATCGGAGAATCAATCCATGCTGGAAAGTTTTCGCCAGCGTTTGGCAGAAGGCCTGCCGTGTTTTGCCGAGTGTGGAGGCTTGATGTACCTCACCCAGAGCATACAAGACGGTGAAGGAAAAGAGTGGCCTATGACCGGGGTGCTGGATGGTATCAGCCGAATGACTGATAGGTTGCAACGATTTGGCTACGTCGAAATCCGTTTAACTTCGGATAGCATCTTGGGAGTGGCTGGCAGGTTGGTTAAAGGACATGAGTTCCATCACTCCGTCGTGGAAGGCATTTCGTTGCCTCATGTTTATGAGGTTACTGCAGCTTCAAGCCAGAACAGGTGGCAGTGTGGTTTCGTCTACAAAAACACCCTAGCAGGTTACCCTCACCTCCATTTCTGGAGCAATCCTTTGCTAGCGGAAAGCCTAGTCGCATCTTGCTGGAAATACAAGCACATTAAGAATACCGTTTAGTTCTCCGATACACACAAGGCTAGAACGGATAAATTCGGAGAGAAGGTTTGCGATGTGATGGATTTCCACGGAGGCAACATCTACCGGTATCCGTACCCGGTAATAGATTTCAGCGCTAATATAAACCCTCTAGGAGTTCCGCCCCGAGTCAGAAAAGCAGTAGTAGAAAAACTCGACCTCTTGGTTCACTATCCTGATCCGGAATACATTGCTCCCCGGGAAGCAGCAGCCCGGTATTGTCGGGTTTCGAAAGAAAACGTGATCTTAGGCAACGGCGCCACCGAAATCATATTTCAACTGTTTCGAGCCCTCAAGCCTGACCGGGTGCTTGCTCCCGTTCCCCTTTTTTCTGAATACGAACGAGCAGCCCGCTTAGGCGGAGCGGAGTTCGTTCCTATTGTTCTCGACTGGGAAAATGGTTTCGCTCTGTCACCGCAACTCTTGTTCGAGAACTTGAAACAGGTAGGAGCTCAGATGTTGATCCTGTGCAACCCCAACAACCCTACCGGTAAGTTGCTGGACCGTGGCACCATGAAGGCGGTGATCGGAACAGCTAAAAGCCTTTCGGTAACAGTAGTGGTTGATGAAACATTTATCGAATTCACCGAGGACTACCCTGACTCCTCGGTTCTCAGCTTCGCTTCCGAGTTCGACAACGTGGTGGTATTGCGGGCTTTGACCAAGTTCTTCGCCCTTCCCGGCTTAAGAGCAGGTTATGCCTGGGTGGGAAACGAGGAAACGTTCTCAAGGCTGCTGCTGACCAAAGAACCGTGGTCGGTTAACCTGCTGGCAGCCTGTGCTATGGAAGTCGTTTTCGACGACGCCGATTACATAACCTCCTCTCGCGCCTGGATTGCCGAAGAACGGGCTTACTTTTATAACCGCCTGGCTGAGTTTCGCGATCTCGTCGTATTCCCTCCGGCTGCTAATTTCGTTTTATGCCGGATCAACCGTCCCGACCTCGATGCAGCCCGGTTAAAAGCGCTGCTGTTAAATGATGGCTTCTTAATTAGGGATGCCAGCAATTTTCGAGGCTTGGACAACCAGTTTATTCGGATAGCTATCAAAAATCGCCAAGACAACCAGTCCCTTATAACCTGTCTTAAACGGTACCTCAGCTAGTGACTGGAAATTCAAAGTGAGGATAGGAGGTGAAGTTAAGCAATAACTACCCCGGCCAGTGGTTAACATTTCTCATCGTCAAGGAGGGAAGTCTTATGCACATTATGGAAGGTTATCTTCCGGCCAAACACGCCCTGGCGTGGACCGCCGCCTCTGCCCCGTTCGTAGTCTACGGGACCGCTAGACTAGCCCGCGTGCTTAAAGAAAAACCAGAAACCAAGATGTTATTGGGTGTTTCCGGTGCTTTCACTTTTGTGCTATCTGCCTTGAAGTTGCCTTCGGTGACCGGCAGTTGCTCACACCCCACAGGGACGGGTCTCGGCACCATCCTGTTCGGACCGTGGGTAATGCCAGTCATCGGCTGTATAGTCTTGCTGTTTCAGGCTTTGTTGCTGGCGCACGGAGGCATAACTACCCTTGGAGCCAATACCTTTTCCATGGCTATAGTGGGGCCCTTCGTGGCTTGGTGGATTATGCTAGGAGGGAAAAAGCTAGGCATGCCCCTGCCGGTAAGGGTCTTTCTTGCTGCCTCCTTGGGCGATCTGGCCACGTATGTTACAACTTCGCTGCAGTTGGCAATTGCTTTTCCCGACCCTGTAGGAGGAATTGCCGCTTCTTTTGCCAAGTTTTCAACTATATTTGCTGTCACCCAGGTTCCCCTGGCGGTCATCGAAGGCATTGTCACCGTATTCGTATTTAACCTCATTCTAACCTATAATTACCAGGACCTCTCGGAGTTGCAGGTCATCAGTCTTGTTAGGCCCAAGGAGGTAGACGACAAATGCTAAAAGCCAGCCACAAATGGGTATTAGGTGTTGTTTTGCTGCTGATTCTAATTCTTCCTTTTTTGATGGCACCGCACAAAGGCGACGCCGAACTGTTCACGGGAGCAGACAGTCAAGCCGAAGGCTTGATAGGAGAGATAACCCCTGGCTACAAACCTTGGTTCAGCCCGGTCTTTGAACCACCCAGTGGCGAGATCGAAAGCCTATTGTTCTCTTTGCAAGCAGCTCTAGGTGCGGGAGTTATCGGTTATTACGTCGGATATAATCGGAGAAAATCCGGGGATGAAGCCTGATGTTGCTCGATGATTACGCCTGGAACAACGCTTTGCGCCGCTGGCACCCGTTGGAGAGGTTAAGCATAACAGCAGGCGGTATGCTAGTAACGCTCATTTCTCACCGCCCGGCTGTGGCCTTTTCGGTTTTTCTGGTGTTCTCGGCGCTGATTGTCGGTGCGGCCCGAGTAAAACTGAAAGACTTCCTCTACATGTTATCATGGCCTGTGGCTTTTCTTGCTATTGGAATTATAGCTATAGTCATCTCCTATAACCCTGGTATCCCATGCGTGTTGTCCGTGAAGACATTCGGTTTAACGTGGGGCATCACCTGGGAAGGGGTGCAAACGGCTCACCAGTTGTCAGCAAGAGTCCTATCCATGGTCAGCGCCATGTACTTTCTCTGCTTGACCACACCGATAGTGGAACTGACCTCAGTTTTGAAAACCCTAAGAATGCCAGATATCATCAGTGACATCATGTACATCATGTACCGCGGGATATACCTATTGTCTGAAACAGTCGAACAAACCGTGTGGGCTCAAACGCTCAGGCTTGGTTATTCTGACTGGAAACATTCTTTCTCATCTTTTAGTTATTTGGTTACTTTTGCTTGGGTAGACGCTATACACAGGTCTCGGGAAAACACCACCGCTATGTTGGTCAGGGGTTTGAATTGCACCCTGCCCGACCTGGCTGTTTTCCCAAAGTTGTCACCCGCCCGCTTGTTGCTAGTGTGTTTTGTGTCAGCAACCGCCATAGTCATTGCTGTTATGGTTTGAGTGAGGGATACAGATGACGAAAGAGGTATACGTCTTCGAGGTCCAAGACCTGAGTTACTGTTATCCGGGTCAAGACAACGGGCTGAAGAATGTAAACTGCCGCATACCGGAAGGTAAAAGGACGGTTATCCTGGGGCAGAACGGGGCCGGCAAATCCACCCTGTTGTGGACACTGACGGGCGTGTTACGTCCGCATCAAGGCCGTGTCCTTTTCGAACAAAAACCCCTGGATTATTCCAAACCCGGCCTAACCTATCTGCGTTCCCGGGTAGGGTTAGTGATGCAAAACCCCGACACCCAGGTATTCTGCCCGACTGTATATCAAGATGTGGCGTACGGACCAACTAACTCGGGTCTTCCAAAGCACGAGATAGAAGATAGAGTCAAGTGGGCCCTGCAAGCGGTAGGGGCCAGCCATCTGGTGGAGCGCCCAGTTCCGTTCTTGAGCTTTGGGGAAAAGCAAAAGGTCGCTCTGGCCGGGGTTCTGGCCATGCGGCCATCGGTAATCCTCTTGGACGAACCTGCTTCTGGCCTGGACGCTGCTGGTGTAGAATCATTATTTTCGGAACTTGATAGGTTGCGTAGCCAAAGTGTAACCTTGGTAATGACCACTCATGATATAGATTTAGCCTGGAGCTGGGCTGATCACTTCATAATCATGGATCGAGGGACTACCGTTTGGGAGGGAGACTTTTCAGAACTTTCTCAAGACCCTCACCTCTTATTCGAGTTCGGGCTCAAGCCCCCGGTCGTCAGCGTCGTTTACGAACGCTTGCTCAAGATCGGGTTTATACCGCCCTCGCTACCAAAACCGCGGCATATACAGGCCCTGATAAGCATAATCGAAACCGAATTACCTTCCAAGAAGGTTCGGGAATGGATCGCGAGCCGCCCGTAGTTCGAGCCAAAAAGGAGGCTATTGAGTAATGAACCAAAAAAAAACGATACTGGTAGCAGCCTTCGGAACCACGTATGCTACGGCGAGGCAGAATGCCATTGACAGTGTCGTGACTAAGATCAAACAAGCTTTTCCGGAATTTGAAACCAGGCTGGCTTTTACTGCAGAGATGGTAATAAGAAGGCTATGGGAAAGGGACTCGATCAAGGTCGAGAATCCTTTAGAAGCCCTCGAGGCCCTAAAAACCGAAGGCGTAAAACATGTAGTTATTCAACCCTTACACATTATTCCCGGTCTGGAATGGAAGAAGCTTTTACGGGCCATTCGCCGCTACCATGATAGTTTCGAACGGGTAAGCCTGGGACGACCTCTTTTGTATTTCGCCAAGACTGAGAAATCCCCTGACGACTATGAAGAAGCCGCCCTGGCGTTGCTCCCGCAGTTGCCCCAAACCGGTGAGGGACAGGCGGTGATTCTAATGGCACACGGGAGCTGGGATCCAGCTAACGGGTGTTACTTCTGTTTTGAGTGGACTTTAAGAAAACTAGGAGCTGACCGGGTGCACCTGGCTACGGTAGAAGGGTGTCCCGACCTTTATCAGGTCATAGACCAATTGGACCAAAAGAGCGTAAAAAAGGTTACTTTGATGCCATTTATGCTGGTTGCAGGTGAACATGTATTTCGCGATATGGCCGGAGATGATGAATCCTCCTGGAAAAGTGTTTTGGAGCGGCATGGTTACGGGGTGCAGGTATGGACGCACGGCTTAGGTGAAGTCGAGGCTTTTCAAAACCTGTTTGTAAAACGGGTAGCCGAAGCCGTGTCGGGTAACTACGAAGACCTGATGGAGCTGGAGTTGTAACACAGAGCGAAGGGGGATCGGACTTGTTGGGGGTTTTTTACGGAATAGGGGTAGGGAGCGGGGACCCGGAACTCTTAACTTTAAAGGCTTGTAAGACCCTGCGTTTGCTTGATGTGCTCATAACACCGGTTACCGCCGAAGAAAAAGAAAGCCTTGCCTACAATATCGTCCGTGATTTGCTAAACCACAATGTTGAAGTCCTTTTTCGCCGCTTTCCTATGTCAGAAGATCCTGCCATCTGGCAAGAATCCGCGGCTGCGGTAGCCGAAGAAATCAGGATTCTCATCGAAAACGGCAAGAATGTCGGTTTTGTGACCTTGGGGGATCCTATGTTCTATTCTACCTACGTGTATCTCTTGCAAGAACTGAAACGCCGGGGCATAGACGCCCAAACCATACCTGGCATCAGTTCGGTAACAGCTGCCTGTTCGAAAACCGGAGTATCCCTGGCCGAGAAGAACGAACGAATAGCAATCGTGCCTGCGGTGTACGCTCATACCGATATCCAGCCTATTCTCGACGCCTTCGATACCGTGGTCTTCATGAAGGTTAAAGGCGATTGTTCATCTTTGATAGAAAGGCTTGAAAGAGCGGGCATGAAGGAAACAGCGGTTTTTGTCTCTCGCCTGGGGTTAGACAATGAACGGATCGTGTATGACTTAGATGAGATTCGGGGTTGTAATGTCAACTATTTGTCCTTAATAATAGCGCGCAAAAAGAGGTGAATACATCTTGACCTTTTTAAAATCTCCGAGCAGTATCGAACAGAAGAGCTTCGAAATCATCCGGAAAGAACTGGGGCAACGCTCTTGGACCGAGGCTGAAACCAGAATAATCACCAGGATGATTCATACTACCGCCGACTTCACCTTTGCCGACATAACCGAAATAAGTCCAGGAGCTATTGAGGCCGCGGTTACTGCGCTTAGATCAGGATGCCATATCGTAACCGACACCAATATGGCCAAGGCAGGGGTTAACCGTAACATGTTGGAACGGTTTGGAATTGGAGTCTCGTGCTTCATCGACCTGCCGGAAGTAGAAGAAACAGCCCGTAGCCTAGGTATTACCCGGGCTATGGTGGCCATGCGGGCTGCCTCAGAGGATCCCCGTAACCGGATCTTCGCTGTGGGTAACGCCCCCACTGCCTTATTCGAACTCATTTCTTTGCATGAACAGCAAATGGTCAATCCGGCGGTAGTAATTGGAGTCCCGGTGGGGTTTGTTGGAGCTACCGAAGCCAAAGAAGCCCTCCGCCATTCGTCAATCCCTTACATTATTACTAGGGGGCGCAAAGGAGGTAGTAATGTGGCCGCAGCCATCGTTAATGCGCTTTTACATTTGGCGTCAAACGGCGAGGTCGAACCTGAGGTATGAATCATTACGTTGTGGTAAACGGACGAAAGCTCAGAAAGGGTTATACTACGGGCTCTTGCGCAGCAGCGGCTGCCCAGGCCGCCACCAGGATGCTCGTGACCGGAGTACCGCTGGAATCGATCGAAATCGAGGTGCCGGCCGGCATCAAGCTCCGGCTTGCGGTGGACAACGTCACCATACAGCCTGATTGGGCTATGTGTTCCGTGCGCAAAGACGGGGGAGATGATCCTGATGTTACAACCGGTCTCGACGTTTTTGCCAAGGTGTCCTTTGCGGCCCACGCGCGGGTCGACATCTGTGCCGGCGAAGGAGTCGGCATCGTAACCAAGCCGGGGTTAGGTATCGCCGTCGGGGAACCAGCCATTAACCCGGTTCCTCGCCGTATGATACTGGATGCAGTCAGGACCGAACTGCCACCAGGTCAAGGGGTAGAGGTCACCATATTCATTCCGGGCGGAAAAGAAGTCGCCGAAAAAACCTTTAACCCCCGTTTGGGAATTGAGGGGGGACTGTCCATTTTGGGTACCACCGGTATAGTGGAACCCATGTCAGAGGAAGCCCTGAAAGAAGCCTTAATCCTTAAGGTCAAAGTCCTTGCGGCCAGTGGCTGCAAACAAGCAGTATTGGTCCCTGGAAAATACGGCGAAAAATTCGCCACTACCAAACTGGGCCTACCTCACGAGATGGTGGTTATATCCAGTAACTTTATCGGTTTCCTGCTCGATTCCTGCCTGGAACAGGGATTCGAGGACTTGCTAATAGTCGGTCATATCGGCAAGCTGATAAAGATAGCAGGAGGCATATTTCACACCCACAGCCGGGTGGCTGATGCCAGGATGGAAATATTATCTGCCTTCGCTTCTTTGCACGGTGCTGACAGGGATACAATAGCTCAGTTGCTGGACTGTCCCACCAGTGATGCAGCTTTAGATATCATACGAGAACGCGGCCTCGAAGGCGTTTACCAATACGTCGCGGAACGCGTCAGCGCGAGGTGCAGGCAAAGACTTCAGGGGCGTGTCAGGGTGGGAACGATAGTTTATGCAGGGAAAGGAAGCCTTCTAGCAATGGATACTGCTGGTAAGCAACTCTGGGAGGAGTTTTTACATGTCTAGCCTGTTCGTCATAGGTATGGGTCCAGGCAATCCTGACTATATCTTGCCCGTAGCTTTTAAAACCGCAAATGAGTGCGACGTGTTGGTGGGGGCTCGCCGGTACTTGATCCTCTTTGCTAAGGCGAAAGAATACTTGATAGAACTTACCGGAAACCTGGAACCGGTTCTGACATCGGTAAATTCGATGTACAAAGAGGGGAAGAAAGTCGGTTTTCTGGTCTCAGGAGACCCCGGTATTTTCAGCCTGCTGACCCTGTTGAAAACCCGTTTCCCGGACAACGATATAGAGGTGATTCCGGGCATAAGTTCTGTCCAGTACCTGTTTGCCAGACTGAAACGTTCCTGGCATGATTGCGAGGTTGTAAGCCTGCACGGACGCCAAGATGTTGATCTGTTGTCCAAGGTCAGGAATGCGAGGCTGTTGGCTGTCCTAACCGACAACTCAAATACCCCGTCTGCCATCGCCCGAAGTTTGCTCCGGGCGGGGCTAAAGGACAAAAGGATAACCGTCGGCTCTCGCCTGTCTTGGCCTGAAGAGCTCATAATTACAGGTTCCCCCGAGTCAATCAGCCAATCAGACTTTGACGGGATGTGCGTGGTTGTGATCGAAGATGAGTGATGGTGAAGAAAGACTTATGGTCCCAGGAATACCGGACGATATGTTTGCGAGAGGCAGTGTGCCAATGACTAAAGCCGAAATACGGACTATCGTTCTCAGCAAGTTGCGGTTGGAACAAGATTCGGTGGTGTGGGATGTAGGAGCAGGCACCGGCTCTATTACGGTTGAAGCCGCCCTAACCGCAGCCAGGGGTAGAGTCTATGCCGTGGAATGTCGTCCTGAAGCCGTCGAACTGATCCGTTCCAATCAGAGAAAGTTCGCGGTCAATAACCTGTCTATCGTTGCCGGCAGAGCTCCGGAAGCTTTACTCGCTTTGCCCTCGCCGGACCGGGTGGTAATAGGTGGGAGCGGGGGTGAACTGGCTGCCATATTGGAGGTTGTAAAGAACAGGCTCTGTCCGGCTGGGGTAGTTGTACTGACCTGCGCAACCGTGGAAACGCTTTACCACAGCTTGAATTGCCTGCGCGAAATGGGATTTCAGGGGATAGAAGGGGTAGGGGTCACTATCACCCGTTTGAAATCGCAAGGCAGGTATCACATGCTGGAAGGTTTGAACCCGGTATTTATAGTGTCGGGAGTCCAGCCCACTTAACGCGCTAGTGATAAAAAATATCCTTGTGTCGCCCTCGGCGTCACTATTGGATATAAAAGAATGTTTGCCCTTATTCTAAGTCGCCAGGCATATCGGTCCCGGCACTCAGCTCAAGCCTTGATTAGTGAATAGCGTTGTCAGGACAAGCTGGCATATCGCAATTTCGGCCAGCTGAGTGCCGGGTCTGTGTGAATCTGTGGCTAGATTTTCGGAACAGGAAGGGTCGAAAAACATGAAATTAGGTAAGGTGTATTTTGTCGGGGCGGGACCGGGAGACCCGGAGTTGATAACCGTCAAAGGAAAAAAAATTATCGAGCAGGCCGACGTAATCGTGTATGCGGGCTCACTGGTCAACCCGTTGGTACTGGCGGACCGCAAACCGGCATCGATTGTGTATAACAGCGCCCACATGACCCTGGAAGAAATAATCCTGGTCATGGAACAAGCTGTTAAAAAGGGCTCAGTGGTAGCCAGGGTTCATACCGGCGACCCCAGCATATTCGGGGCGATAAGAGAACAGATCGAATGCTTACGGGAAAGGGGAATCCCTTTTGAGGTAGTCCCAGGTGTAAGCTCGTTTTTGGGGGCGGCAGCAGTTATGAACCTGGAGTACACCGTTCCCGGCGTATCCCAGACCGTAATCCTCACCCGAAAAGAAGGCAGGACGCCGGTCCCGCCCGGACAGAGCCTAGCAGAACTCGCCACCCACCGGGCTTCTATGGTCATATTTCTCAGCACCGCCATGATCGACGAAGTAGTCCAAGAACTCACAAAAGGGTATCCCCTATCAACTCCGGCAGCAGTGGTTTATAGGGCTACCTGGCAGGATGAGCTTATTATAAGGGGTACACTGGCTGACATCGCAACTCGCGTCGCAGATTCGGGGATTGAAAAAACGGCCCTTATACTGGTAGGTGATTTTTTGGGGGACTATTATGGGCGCTCTGAGCTTTACCATCCCGGGTTTACACATGGCTTTCGCCGGAGCAAGAGTACGCCCGAAGGGAATGAAGCGTGATGGAGAGTAGACCGGCCCATGTCATCGCTCTCAGCGAACCCGCGGCTAATGTGGCCAGAAAAGTAAGGCAGGTGCTGGCAGATGAAGGCCAAACCGTGCGACTCCACCTTCCCTCCCGTTTTGCCCGAAGGGAGGAAGGCGAATCCCCGATCAACGGGGATTTTAAGACACTAATGGCAGAGAGCTTTGGCAACGCCTCTTGCATGGTATTTGTTACTGCGGCTGGCATTGCCGTCCGGGCTATTGCAGGCGAGATTAAAGACAAGAAGACTGACCCGGCAGTCCTGGTCATCGACAACCAAGGCCAGTTCGTCATCAGTCTACTGTCTGGTCACTTAGGAAAGGCCAATGAAATAGCCCGCAGACTGGCAGCGGCCCTGGGGGCAACGCCGGTTATCACCACTGCCTCCGATTCCCTTAAGATTCCTGCGCTTGACGAATTAGCCGTGTCCCGCGGTTGGCGCGTTGAAAACTGGGATGAGGTAAAGCAGGTGATGGCTGCGATGGTCAACGGGGACAAGGTTCTGGCAATGGTCGATCGCCTTCACTACCTGGAACAATTAGAATTCCCGTCCAATGTCAAGGTTGTACCTGTATCAGAAAGCACAGATACCGCTTCATTCGCCGCGGCGTTCGTCATCAGTACCCGTGCCAACCTCCCCCGATTCTCAAACCCAGTGCTCGTCATCCGTCCCCGTACTGTCATCGTCGGAGTCGGATGCAGGCGGGGTATATCGAAAGACAACATCGTGTTCGCGATACGCGAAAGTCTGAAAGCAGCCGATCGCAGTTTCTCGGCCGTCAAGTGTTTGGCGACCATCGAGCTTAAACGCTACGAGACTAACCTCGTAGAAGCTGCTGCCGATTTAGGGCTGCCCCTGGAGTTCGTGACAGCCGAGGATATTGCTCGGGTGGAGAATAGGTTCTCCGGTTCTGGTTTTGTTAAGTCCAAGGTAGGAGTAGGAGCTGTCTGCGAACCGGTGGCATACCTGTCAGGTCGCGAACCTGAGCTCGTACTCGGGAAGACGGTATACGGCGGAGTCACGGTGGCGGTCTTTGAAGAAACGCCGAATGATGCCAATAATCGGAATTCGGAAGAGGGACAGATGTCATGAAAAAACAAGGCGAGATACTGGTTGTAGGCCTGGGTTCGGGAAGCGAAGACTCTTTGACCCAAGAAGCGCGGCAGGCCATCGAGGAAAGCGACGTAATAATAGGGTACAAAACTTACACGGCCTTGATAGCCAACGTCACTGCCGGCAAGAAGGTAATAAGCTCGGGAATGCGCAAGGAAGTAGATCGCTGCCATCAAGCATTGGACCTGGCAGAGGCCGGTTATAAGGTGGCCCTGGTCAGCAGTGGAGACCCGGGGATATACGGAATGGCAGGTATAATGCTGGAAGTTGCTCAAAAGAGAAATCGGCACATACCTATCCGGGTAGTGCCCGGGGTGACCGCGGCCAGCATCGCAGCGGCGGTTTTAGGAGCGCCTTTAATGCACGATTTCGCAGTCATAAGCCTGAGTGATCTTCTCACCCCTTGGGAAAAGATCCGCCTCCGGCTCGAGCTATGTGCCCAGGCCGACTTAATCATTTGCCTGTATAACCCCCGCAGCCACGGCCGTACCCAACAGTTGACGGAAGCGTGGCAGATATTGTCGAAATACAAAAAACCGGAAACCCCTGTCGGCATAGTAAAGAATGCAGGCCGGCCCGATCAGAAAGCCGACCTGACAGATCTCGGCTCCATGCTTTCCGTAGAGACTGGTATGTCATCCGTCATCATTATCGGCAATCAATCAACGTACATCGCCGACGGAAAAATGATAACACCACGGGGGTATGTCCTGTGATCCTGGTCTTAGGGGGCACAACCGAATCCCGAGAGGCAGTCGCAGGGCTTGTCGATGCCGGATTCCAGGTCTTGGTATTGGTCGCCACCGAGTATGGCCGAAAAGCCTTGAACTTTGCTGACAAGATCGAAGTAATAGCCAAACCTTGTGGCCTGTCAGACCTGCTGGATCTGATTGAAAGCCGCGGCATTCGGGCGGTGGTGGATTGTACCCACCCCTTCGCCGCCCAGGTCTCCCACACCGCCATGCTGGCCTGTGACCGTACGGGAATAAGCTATATCAGGCTGGAAAGAGAAACATTGGAAGATGCTCACTACCCCGGAGTGATAAGGACTCCGGACTTCGAGGCTGCGGCCAGATTAGTAGCGAGCCTTGAAGGTACAGTTATGCTTACCATTGGAGTCAAGCACCTGCCCCTCTTCACAGATAAAAGATGCGGGCCAAACCCGCGGCTGGTAGCGAGGGTGCTCCCTCACCCTGATTCAATAGCCAGATGCCTTGCTTGCGGCTTGGCTCCAGAGGACATAGTGGCCCTTAAAGGCCCCTTCACCGTTGATTTTAACCGGGCTTTGTTTATCGAGTACGGTGTTACCGCGGTTGTCACTAAAGAAAGTGGAACCATCGGGGGAACGGATGCGAAGCTCGAAGCCGCTAGCCAGCTCGGCATAAAGTCTGTCCTGATTGAACGCCCCCATATAGATTACCCGGTAATGGCCCGCACGGTGCAAGACGTCATCTGCTACCTGTTCAACCGTCCCCCTGGTTGAACTATGGTCCGCCATCTCGAAAAACGGCCAAGGGGACGGCCCTTGTCGACGACAAGGCAACCGCCCCCTTGGTCCGGCAATCCCGGCACTAGTCCCGGTTAAACAGGATAAGGAAAAGGATCAGTATCAGTATCAGCCAAGGGAACTGGTATCCGTGATCGAACCCGAAATTCTCTTTGTCCATCCGCTTCCCTCCCCCCGCTTTTGGTAATAGAATATGCGGGGTGAAGAGGTTTGGTCACACCGCGCGAAACCAGGTGGTAGGTCTCAAACTGCCCGGATTCGCTTGAGGGTTTCGACATCACGCGCAATCCCCGAGTACTCTGTTTCTAGGATGAATGGAAGCTGGCGCAAGAGAGGATGGTGACAGAGAAGAGCAAATCCACTCTCTCCGATGTTACCCTGTCCGATATGGGCGTGACGGTCTTTCTTGGAGCCAAGACCGCCTGCGCTGTCGTTGGCGTGAACCAGTCGGACCTTGTCTGTTCCGACAAGTTCGTCCATCTCCCTAAGCGTGCGTTCCAGCCCTCCGGGATCAACGATGTCGTAACCTGCGCCGTACAAGTGACAGGTGTCGAGGCATACCCCGACTTGGGGAGGACGACCCAACTCCTCCAAAATCTTCGCCATCTCTTCTAGGTTTCGGCCGATTTCAGTACCCTGGCCGGACATGGTTTCGACCAAGATCCGGGTATTACCCTCGTAGTTGGCCAAAACCTTACGCAATAAGGCAACCAGCCGGGCAACAGCCTGGGCCGCTGAAGAAACCGTGTAGGCCCCGGGATGTAATACCAGGTAATCGGCTTTGATTAGATCGCAGCGGGCAAGATCTTCGGCTATAACGCGGTAAGCCAGTTCATATATCTCTTCTTTGGCTGCGGCTGGGTTGCATATGTACGGGATGTGGACCACCACAGGAAAGATGTCGGCCTTTTTCGTGTTTTCGATGAAATACTCGATTTCTTCCTCTGTCAGTTCCCTCGCCTTCATCACTCGAGGGTTGTGCAAAAAGATCTGTAATGCTTCTAAACCCATAGCCTGAGCCTCGTCGATCGTGTGTTTCAAGCCTTTGGCCACGGGTAGATGAGCCCCTACGCGTGGAAAATGCTCCATGTCAAAAAGCCCCCTCTATATGCCTTATCTCCGGTTGGCCGGTATTCAGTTCAACCGCGACAACATCGAACAATATCCGGCGGTATCGATTTCGGCTCTCTTGCGACAAATAAACCAAAGCACTGCGGCGTATTCTTTCGATCTTACGAGCGGTTATAGATTCCTCGGGATAACCAAAAGCCTTCGTGCTCTTGCTCCGAACTTCCACGAACACTATGTCATTGCCCTTCTCACACACAATGTCTAGCTCTCCGTACAGGGTTCGATAGTTACGGGTAATTATCCGGTACCCCTTTTTTGCGAGATACTCTGCCGCAATTTCTTCCGCTTGACAACCGATGCGTCGTTTCATCCTGCCTGCCTCCCCGAGTTTCAGCGAACACTCCTCCTGTCTAGGCGGTAAACAAAAGCCAGTATCTCTGCCACCACCTGGTAAAGCTCAGGAGGAATTTCCTGGTATATATCCAACATCGCCAGGTATTCCACCAGTTGCGGGTCTTCCTTTATAGGTACCCCGGACTCCCGCGCCAGTTCTATTATTTTCTCTGCCAGCAGCCCCCTGCCTTTAGCGGTAACCACCGGAGCCTCGTGAATCTCAGGGTCGTAACGTAGCGCTACGGCTTTTGATTCTAGCCGTTCCTTCTCCTCCACTTCCTAGTCCTCCTCAGCCTTCCACCGCTTTATACGACAATATCAATTCCCAGCCAACGCCGGGGCTCCTTGGCCCTTACTAAGCTCTGCTTCAAGGCCCGCTGCCCAGAATCTGCGACTTTTACCGTCCAACCCTTTATCTCAAACCCTAATCGTTCTAAACTCTCAGCAAGTTCAGGTAGTTGCGCCTGCAGGCGACTACCGGCCTTATGGTTTTGGGCCACTGCCTGCAATACAAGGCTTTTCTGGGGATAATAAGTAACGTGGAAAAGAACCAGGCCGAGAGTGCCAGTTGACAAAGACAGAACCAGGCTAAACGCATCTTTTTCAGACCTTCGTTCCTGCTTTCCCGCCCCATCTTTCATCACTTTCAGTTCACACAAGTGGTAATCTTGGCCAACCATTACCGGAAATGCCAGGTAGAAAAGCAGTTGTGTGTTATCTCGAGGCAGATTGTTTAAAACGTTGAACAAATGCTGTCCTTCCAGCTCATAGCGGGCTACTTTTAGCTTGTTCAAGACCTGTTCCACTGACCCGTTTTCCGTCTTAGGTAAAGAATTGGCAACTACCTGTTCTAGGGCGGCCGAGGCTCTAGTCGCATCCAGTTGGTTTTCCACCAATCTTTTTATCTCGCCAGGCAAAAGGCTACCTGTCTCCTCTATCTTGAGAGTGATGGCCTCCACCAAGCGGCTTATCATATCTTCCAAGAGCGGCAACGGAATTCCTGCGGTAACGGATGTAGGCTTGCCAGAGCTGACCTGGCCAGACCTTCCGTCACTCCCGCTCCGCCCGGGAGTAGTTACTTCCAGTGTTTTCTCTCCTTGAACCTTATCGCCCGAACCACCTTGTAGTATCTGAGTTAGAGGGGGAGGGCTCGCGCTATTCTCTTCCTGAATCGCATTTTGTCCTTCTACAATAGCTTTCAGCCCGTCCCGCACCTCTGCCAACAAAAGCGCGAGATTGTTCTCAGAAGTGAGAAACCGTTTCAGGGCCAGTATATGCTGAGGCGACAACTGGGTGTTTCGGCTTACCATCCAGGCGGAAATCTCTTCCGTTCCCGCGTCTTCAGGGCCTAGAAAACTTGTAATCCGCAAGAGCCTGGTCAGGTTTTCGCGAGTTACTGGCAATTCGTTTTTAACCAGTTTGGCCGCCAAGCCTATAGTCCTATCGTCAGGCCTGATCCCGAGTTCATTCAAGGCGGAAACCAGCTTCTGCTGCTCCGGATTGGCCACTATCTCAGGTACAAGCACCCTGAGATGCACGTAACCTGGCCGCACTTCATTGACATACAAGCTAAGTTTTTGTCCAGGGAACAACGGGATCTCGGTCTGCGCCTCCAAACTCTTACCCCTGACCATTAGCTGAACCAGCCCGTTTCCCTTTACCGTCTCTACCAACCCCGTAACCAAGTCTCCCTGCCGCCAAGGAATGTTTGTTTCAAACAGCTGGGAATCAGTTTTTAAGAAAAGATTAGTCAAATAGTCTCCCTTGATGTGCATCTTCTTTCATCACCATCGATTTAATCGGCTCGAAGCTTGTTCGGTGGATGGGGCACGGTCCCTTAACTTCTAAAGCCCGCAAGTGTTCACGGGTGGCGTACCCCTTGTGACGGGCAAACCCGTAGCCGGGGTATACTTCATCCAGAGCTGTCATGATCCGGTCCCTTTCCACCTTTGCCAGAATCGAAGCACAGGCCACGGATATGCTGAGACTATCCCCTTTAACAAGAGGAGTCTGCGTCACCCCAAGTTCTGGGATCGGCCAACCATCGACAATGACATGTTCGGGGGGAATGGACAGCCCTCCCAAAGCCAGTCTCATGGCCTCCCAGGTCGCGTTCAGAATGTTGATACGGTCGAGATACGGCGGAAAGAGTATCCCTACGGCCCAGGTAAGCGCTTTCTCTTTTATTTTATCGGATAACCACTCCCTTTTTTTAGACGGCACCTGCTTGGAATCATTGACTCCCGGGACTTCGAAGTCGGGTGGTAAAATGACCGCGGCGGCCACGACCGGCCCTGCGATGGGTCCCCTTCCTACCTCGTCGGTTCCCGCCACCAAACGAATTCCCTTGGCATACAAGCCGTACTCGTATTCTTTCATATGCTGTAGCCTTTTGCGTTCATCGTCCGAAACCATAACCGGCCTTGCCTCCTGAGTTGAGCCCCACTTTTGCGTGATACGGGCTAGCTATTTCCCTCGTCAGGCAGGCGGTCCAAGGTCAAGCGCCCTAGACCACCTTTTCTAAAATCTTCGAGCACAGCCCGCGCCGTCTTGTTCAGGTCCACTGTTCCCCCTCTAAGGAAGAAGCCTCTTTTCCCACCTATTTCCTCAAGCAACTCACCCGGCTCCCCGTCCCAACTCTCCAGACGGTAGCGCTCTTTAAGCATCTCGGGCTTACGGTGTTTCAATACCGATATCAGGTAACAGGCCACTGCTTCATCCTCGTACGCCTTTTCGCCAACGACAGCGAGCAGGGCCAGTTTCGTTCCTTGCTCGTCGTTTTCTACTTTGGGCCACATCACCCCTGGAGTGTCTAAAAGCTCGATACCTTCCTTTATCCTTATCCACTGCCGGCCCCGAGTGACGCCTGGCACAGCACCGGTCTTGACCACCCTTTTCCCTGCCAGACTATTTAAAAAAGAAGATTTTCCAACATTGGGCAAGCCTGCAATCATAATCCGGGCGGGCCGCACGCGTTGGCGTTTCTCGAGAAGAGTCTTGGCCAGAGGGGCATATACGCGTTCAACCGCCCTCACCACATCGGGAAGGCCCTTGCCTCGAAGAGAATCGACTGCCAATGCTCCAATTCCATTTTTTTGAAAAAAAGAGATGAACCTGCGGGTTTCTCTTTCATCTGCAAGGTCAGCTTTGTTAAGTACCTTGATTATAGGTTTTCCTCGCACAAGATGGGGTAGGTCTGGATTAGTAGTGGATAAAGGGGCACGGGCATCGACTACCTCGATTACCATGTCCACAACTTGGGCATTTTCTTGTATTTCCCTGCGGGCTTTTAGCATGTGACCAGGAAACCAGTTTACCGTCATTCTAGACCACCCTATCCTCGTACTTACCGTTAACAAAAAAGACTGGTTCTTGACCAGCCTTTAACCTTTGAGGTAATCCTTTCTTTCTTTGACCCTGGCCTTCTTGCCCATCCTTTCTCTGAGGTAGTACAGACGGGCCCTTCGTACCTTTCCGCGGCGAGACACCTCGATCTTGCTAACCCTGGGTGAATGTAAGGGAAACGTCCTTTCCACGGCTACTCCGTATGATACCCTGCGGACGGTGAAGGTCGAGCTCATGCCCCCTCCCCTCTTTCTAATCACAGTGCCTTCAAAAACCTGGATTCGCTCCCGTCCACCTTCAACTACTTTGACATGAACTTTAACTGTATCGCCTGGCCGGAAATCCGGTAGGTCTTTTCTCATCTGTTCTTCTTCGATGGCTCTGATGATGTCCTGCACCTTTCTCGCCTCCTTCCGCACGGCGTTCTTTTCTGGTAGAACCAGCAGCGGACCGCCGTTAGTCACAAATGGAATTATATCACAGGGCATGGCCAATAACAATGGCCTTGCTCACCTGTCACCCAGCAGTCGATCCAGAATAATTGCCACCGCACTTCTTACCGACAGGTGGTTGTAGGAACTGCCAGCGGCAATCGGCTCGAGAATAAAATCGGTTTCCATCATCAATTCCCTAGCCAGGCCCCAGCCGGTACCAAAAAGAACGACGTAAGTCCCGGTTTGGGCGGCCATCTCCTCTCGAAGAGCTCCGTAGCCCACCGTGTTTGGATACACCCGAGCATCTGTCGCAACAGTTTTCGGTGCCCGGCCGGTTTCCCGGGTAATGGTTTCTAAAACTTCTTCGAGCGAGGATGCCAACCTGACTATCCGAAACGCCTCCTTGCGATCGGGGTTGTACTCTCCACCGTAACCCTGCTGCCAATAATCCAGTATCTGCCCGGCCAGCTCCCTCTGAGTTGTAAGCGGGTGCACCAGGAAAAACCCGTCCACGTCATAGGTCCTGGCAACCCGAGCAATGTCGTGGATATCGAGGTTGGTAATTGAAGTGGTAATGACCTCCATTTTTTTGTTATACACCGGATAGTGCAGCAGAGCTACATACACCTTGGATTTTCTCACCCTTCATCCTGCCCTTCTCGCGAAAAAAGGATCTCTTCCAGGAGCTCTCGTTCTTCCGGATCGAACTCCCGTTGTAGCAGGAGGTCCGGCCGTTTCAACAAGGTCCTTTTTAAACTCATCTTCTTCCGCCAGCGACGAACAGCCTGGTGGTCCCCAGAAACCAACACCGGAGGCACCTCCAGCCCGGAAACGACCCGAGGCCGGGTATATTGGGGATACTCTAGAAGACCAGATCCAAACGATTCTTCGGTGTGAGCCTCATCTGAGCCTAACACTCCTGGAACCAAACGCACCACCGCGTCGGTAACCACCATAGCCGGTATCTCGCCCCCGGTTAAAACATAGTCACCGATAGAGATTTCTTCGTCAATTACCGTTTGGCAGCGCTCATCGATGCCTTCGTAATGCCCACACAGCAAAATGAGATGAGCCCAAGCCGCCATCTTTTTGACTAACGCCTGATTTAAGACCTTCCCCTGTGGTGTCAGGTATACAACCTTACATTCTGGCGACCTTAGGGCCTGTATGGCTCGAATCACAATATCCGCTTTGAGTACCATCCCTGCCCCGCCTCCGTAAGGGTAGTCATCCGCCTGGCGGTGCCGGTCCAGAGCAAAATCCCTGAGGTTGACCAGGTTTATCTTTACCAGCTTCTTCTCCTGAGCCCGCTTTATGATACTGCTGCCGAAAGGCGATTCGAACATCTCGGGAAAAAGCGTAAGTATATCAATCCGCACTGTCCTCATCCCCTTCGTCAATCAACCCGGGGATAAGCCTGACTTCGACCCGTCCTTCCTCTAAACGTATGTCCCGAACCACCTGCTTTATCGCCGGGATTAGGACCTCCCCAAAAGGTCCTCCTTGAACTACGTATACGTCATTGGCCCCGGTTTGAATCACGTCGGTGATGGTTCCTAAGAACCCTCTGGTATCGTCGTACACTTCCAGCCCTTTGAGCTGGAATATGTAGTAGCAGTCCTCGGGTAACGGAAACACTTCTGATGGCGGTACCTTGAGGTAAGCTCTAACCAGACAGCGGGCTCGTTCTCTCGTATCGATCCCGCGGAACTTGAAGACCATAAAGTCACGTAGAGGAGATACAGACTCTATGGTTAACACTTCCACGTTATCCCCTTGTTGTACCAGGACTTCCTTCATCCCGTTAAACCGCTCGGGGAAATCGGTCAGCGGTCTTACTTTCAGCTTACCCTCGGTTCCAAATGTACCGCACACCTCGCCGACGGTAATCAGGTCCTTCGTCATTTTCTAGCCCCACCATCTCCTACTTAAGTAGGGTCTACCTTATGATCTCTACCACTACCCGTTTGCCTTCTTTGGCAGCAGCGGCTTTAGCTAATACCCGAATCGACTTGGCTATCTTGCCCTGCTTCCCTATCACTTTACCCATGTCGTCGGGAGCAACCCGCAGTTCGATAATTACCGACTTTTCGCCTTCTATCTGCTTAACCTCCACCATCTCTGGGTTGTCGACCAGCGACTTGGCAATAAGTTCCACCAGATCTCGCACTGAAACCACCCCCTGCATTTATCTGGCCTTTCGGGTCTCGTTAAACTTAGCTAAAACACCCACCTGTTTCAGAAGCGATCTAGCGGTGTCAGAAGGCTTCGCTCCATTTGCCAACCACTTAAGCGCCTTCTCCTCATCGATACTTATCGTAGCCGGCTTAGTCGTAGGGTCATAATAACCTATTTCCTCGATAAAGCGACCATCGCGGGGAGACCTGGCGTCCGCCACCACTACCCGATAAAACGGATCCTTCTTAGCCCCCATCCTTTTTAACCTGATCTTAGTAGCCACTAACTTCACCTCCTCGTGCTGATTCACTCTTTTAAAACGGCAAGCGTAAACCTTTTCCCTTTTTCTTGCCGCCTTTATCGCTGAACTGCCTCATAAGTTTTTGAGACTCTTCAAAGTGCTTCAACAGACGGTTAACGTCTTGAACCCTTGTACCGCTACCCTTGGCTATTCTCTTCTTACGACTGCTGTTCAGCATAGTCGGGTTCAAGCGTTCTTCCGGGGTCATCGATTTTATGATGGCCTCGATCCTGCTAATCTCTTTATCATCAATATCGGCAGTTTTAAAGCCCTTTAATTGCTTCAAGTTTCCAAAACCAGGTATCATCGCCAATAGGTCTTCTAACGGTCCCATAGACCGGACTTGCTGGATCTGATCCAAAAAGTCTTCCAAAGTAAACTCCTGCTGTCTGATTTTTTTCCCGAGTTCCCTGGCTTTTTTTTCGTCTATGCTGGCTTGGGCTTTTTCCACCAAGCTCTGAACATCACCCATGCCGAGAATACGCGAAGCCATGCGGTTAGGATAGAAAGGTTCCAGATCCTCTAGTTTTTCGCCTACCCCGGCAAACTTGATAGGACAGCCGGCTACTGCTTTAACCGAAAGCGCCGCTCCGCCTCGAGTATCACCATCCAGCTTGGTCAGAACCACCCCTGTCAATCCCAGCTGTTCATTAAAAGAGCTAGCCACGTTTACAGCATCCTGGCCGGTCATGGCATCTACTACCAGAAGTATCTCGTGCGGGTTCAAAGAGGATTTTAAATCTTTGAGCTCGTTCATGAGTTCCTCATTGATGTGCAATCTTCCCGCAGTGTCGAGGATTACGACGTCGCGGCCGTTGGAACGAGCGTATTCGAGAGCAGCTCTCGCTATGTTGACCGGGTTTTCTTGTCCCATCGAAAAAACCGGGCAGTTGCATTTTTCCCCCAGTACCTGAAGCTGTTTGATGGCAGCTGGCCGGTAAATATCAGCTGCAACTAAAAGCGGCCTCCGCCCCTGGGCCAAAAGGCTGCGTGCAAGCTTGGCACAGGTCGTCGTTTTTCCGGTTCCCTGCAGTCCCACCATCATTACTACGGTCGGTGGCTTGGCGGCCAAATTGAGCTTAGTCTGGTCTCCTCCCATCAATTGCGTCAATTCTTCGTACACTATCTTAACCACTTGCTGCCCGGGAGTCAGACTCTTCAAAACCTCCTGCCCCACCGCCCTCTCTTTCACCCTGGCCACGAAGTCCTTAACCACCTTGTAGTTTACGTCGGCTTCCAGCAATGCCAACCGAACCTCGCGCATAGCCAGGTTTACATCCTCTTCAGTCAGCTTGCCTTTACCCCTGAGTTTCCTGAAGGTTTCCTGTAACCGAGTTGATAAACCTTCAAAAATCATTATCCCTCTCCTCCGCTACCTGCCGTTCCCTAAAACCTCTTCCAATAAAGTCAAAGCACGTTTCTTGCTCTGGTCGTCCCCGGCGACCTCCATTTCTTTCAATAACCTGTAAACCTCGGTCAATTGCTGCCGCTCACCCATGAATTTACCGACCAAACCCAAGCGTTGTTCATAGTGCTCCAGAGCCTTTTCTGCCCGTTTCAGTATATCATAGATTGCCTGTCTGGATACGCCGAACTCGGCCGCAATTTCCCCCAGCGACCAGTCATTTTCGTAATGTAACTCCACGATCCGCCGCTGTTTGTCGGTCAAAAGCGGTCCGTAAAAATCGAACAACCAGGCCATTCTTTCTATTTTCTCTAACACCGCGCTCCTCCAGTGTAAAGTATATTTACTTTACAGTCTGTAATTGTAAGGCTTGATAATGTATTTGTCAAGAACGGCAAACCAAAATCTGTTATCATTCTGTGACGATGGCAGCTTGGCAGTAAGGCTTGGCCCCTATCGAAAACCTGCCTGAACTTCTTAAGGATAAGGGGATTCAACGGTGGGTTGGTAGACAGTGTGGATAGCTTTGACGCCTTGACGTTGTAAAGGCTTCGGCAGGAAAAATGGTAGCGATTGGCGAATAGAACAAAAAAGGCAGTTACAGCAGTACGCGCCTTTATGGTTTGAACCTCTAAAAACCGGCTGTTTGGTAAAATTTTCGGTTCATATCTGGAGGATAGTTTGACATGGAAAACGGCCAACTCACCTGGATCACCAATTTCATTTGGGGCATCGCCGACGACGTGTTGCGCGACCTCTACGTGCGCGGCAAGTACCGCGATGTCATTCTGCCCATGACCGTCATCCGCCGGCTGGATGCGGTATTGGAGCCCGCCAAGCAGGCCGTGCTCGACATGAAAGCTTCGCTCGACAAAGCGGGGATCGTACACCAAGACGCTGCTCTGCGACAGGCCGCTGGTCAAGCCTTCTACAACACCTCCCCCTTCACGCTACGCGACCTCAAGGCGCGTGCCAGCCGCCAGCAACTGGAGGCGGATTTTCGCGCCTACCTCGATGGCTTCTCGCCCAACGTGCAGGAGATCATCGACAACTTCGAGTTCCGCAACCAAATTCCCCGCCTGGCCAAAGCCGACGCCCTGGGCACTCTCATCGAGAAGTTCCTCGACCCGTCTATCAACCTGAGTCCTTACCCTGTGCTCAACAGCGACGGCACCGTCCGGCTGCCCGGCCTCGACAATCACGCCATGGGCACCATCTTCGAGGAGTTGGTGCGCCGCTTCAACGAGGAAAACAACGAAGAAGCCGGCGAGCATTGGACCCCGCGCGATGCCGTGAGGCTGATGGCCCGCCTGATCTTCGAGCCTATCGCCGACCAGATTGAATCCGGTACCTACCTCCTCTACGACGGCGCCTGCGGCACCGGCGGGATGCTCACGGTGGCCGAGGAAACCCTGTTGCAACTGGCGAAAGAACGCGGCAAACAGGTCTCGGTGCATCTTTTCGGCCAGGAGATCAACGCCGAGACCTACGCCATCTGCAAAGCCGACCTTTTGCTCAAGGGCGAGGGCGATGCCGCCGACAACATCGTTGGCGGACCGGAGCATTCGACCCTATCCAACGACGCCTTCCCCGGCCGCACCTTCGACTTCATGCTCTCCAATCCGCCCTACGGGAAGAGTTGGAAGAGCGACCTGGAACGCGTGGGCGGCAAGGCTGGCATCAAGGACCCGCGCTTTGTCGTGCAGCACCGGGGCGAGGAGCTTTCGCTGATCACCCGCACCAGCGACGGCCAGATGCTGTTCCTGGTGAACATGCTCTCCAAGATGAAGCACGACACCCCGCTCGGCAGTCGCATCGCCGAGGTGCACAACGGCTCGTCGCTGTTTACGGGGGACGCCGGCCAGGGCGAGAGCAACATTCGCCGCTGGATCATCGAGAACGACTGGCTCGAGGCGATCGTCGCCC
>NZ_JABUEX010000078.1:0-8141 GCF_013314835.1 Syntrophothermus sp. | reverse complement strand
CCAGATTGTTTTCTTTGATAAATTCCCGAAGGTGCTTCCTAAAAAGTTTTTCGTCCATTTTCCTTACCCCCTTGGTAAAAGTTTACCTTTTTCCCAAAGGGGTTTACACAGTTAATTGTACAGTCCCGTGCAGAACATAAAAGCGACGACGGCAGATTCCGTTTCGTAACCCTGCTCTGCTCCTCGTCAAAGCTGTTTTAATTCGCGTCAACGTCTTAAAAACAAAAGTTATCTGCGTGAATCAGCGTCAAAATTATATCTGTGTTCATCAGTGTTTATCTTGTGTGCATCTGTGGCTGTGGCTCTATTTTACGTAATTCAGCGGCTCCCCCGAAAGAAGCTTGACAGCTGCCCGGGCGCAGGCTCCACAAGCCAGGAAAAACTCGGGGTCACTTTCCATGTCCCTTCCCATCGTGCTCACCTTCAACCCGAACCTGGAAACAGCTTCTTTCACCACGCTCCCGTCTTCCAACGCGAACCGGTGCCGCTCTCGCAGTTTCTCTCTGTCTATGACGCTCAGTATTTCCCCCATTTTGGCCTGGTCCAGTACCGGCAGAGGGACCAGGCATTCCACCCTGCACACTCGGGAGAGAACAGTTAAGGTATGGTGGCTTACGCCGCGATGACGGGCCCGGGGATCGGCAAAACCTATCCTGGGTATGGCCACCGGTATCCCCCCCAGGGTGGCAACCGCATTCAGAATCTCGCCTTGTTCTATACCCGTATATCCCCATTTTGTTCCCGTCCCAACTATTCCGGGTCCCATAGATACTACTATGACATCGGCCCCCAACACCCACCGTGCCGCCAACAAACCGGAATAGTAGTTAACAGCCTCCAAGTCGCCGCCAAAGGCGTGACCGCAGGTCACCGTCCCGTCCAATAGTCCTTTTTCTTTCAGCTCGGCCACGCTCCGGCTGAATACGAGAGGCAGGCTAGCCCCGTCCGTCATAATATAGGCTACCTTCAAGTCCGCGGTAGCCTTGAGGACCGCACAAACCGGTGCCAAAGCCGAATGAAGAGTACCCACCAGCACCGGACATCCTTCCAGACTGTCGGCTCTGGCCATGATATCGCGGTAGGGACTGTCTTCTTCTTCCACCGCCAAAACTTTCACCTGCAAAGGGGTGTAACGAAGTTTCATAATGTGTCCTTTTCCTGTCAACTCTTTCTCCCCGCCAGCCAAAGAAGCCATGACAAAATGAACTCCGCCGCTTCCCAAGCCCAAACTCACTGCGGTCGTGTTCAACAATACTTCGTCTCCTATTGTCACCTCACCGATCAGGTCGTCGTAACTGACGGCCGGCTCTTTTCGCCCCTCGACCATGACCACAAGTTCGGTAATACCTCTCCTCTTACCTGTGACTTCTGTAACCGTGCCCCTCTTAATCCGGATCAACCCGTCTCCCTGCTTCCCTTATAATCTCTACCACCAATCGGGCAGTATCTACCAGGTCCTCTATCCGTATATGTTCCTCGGCAGTGTGCACTGCCTCCATACCGATACCGAGGTTTACGCAGCGGATGCCGTGACCGTTAAAAATGCTGGCATCACTTCCTCCCCCGGTCTTTATCAAATTCGGTACCTTGCCCAGGTTCCGGGCTGCCTGCTTGGCCAATGCCACTACCGGCTCCTCCGGGTCGAGGTTCATTTCGGGATACAAGAGATTCACCCGAACCTCACTCCTGGCCCCGTACCTTCCGACCTCCTCTTGGAAATGCTTGACCATTTCCGCCGTAACCCGCTCCAGTTTCTCCGGTGAGAGGCTGCGCACTTCTCCTCCGATACAGCAGTAATCGGCAACGATGTTTCGGGCTTTGCCGCCCTCAACCGTGCCCAGATTACATGTGGTTTCTTCATCGATACGGCCGATCCTCATTCCCGCCAAAGCTTTGGCGGCAACGTGAATAGCGTTTATACCGTCTTCCGGATTGATACCGGCATGGGCTGCTTTACCGTAAACCCGGAATTCCAGCTCGTTTTGGCGCGGAGCCCGAATTACTATGGTTCCCGGTTCTCCCACGCTGTCCAGCACGTACGCTTGTCTAGCCTTGAGAACGGAGAAATCGAGGTGTTTTGAACCCATTAGTCCCCGCTCTTCAGAAACCGTGAATACGACCTCGATTGGAGGCCTGGCCAAGCCCTGTTCCTCAGCCACTCTCAGCCCTTCCAGAATAGCTGCAATGCCGGCTTTATCGTCTGCCCCCAAAACCGTGCCTTCTCTGGAGTATACGGCACCATCCCTGATGACCGGTTTTACTCCAACCCCCGGCTTAACCGTGTCCATGTGCGCGCAAAACAGTATAGCAGGCTTATTTGTCGTACCTTCTAAGCTTGCGATGAGATTACCCGAATCGCCCTCCGTCTCTTTTCCAGCCTTATCTTCAATCACCGTCAGCCCTAAATCCCCGAGCTTTTCCTTCAAAAGCTCCTTCAACCGTCCCTCGCGTCCCGACTCCGAATCTACCTGCACGAGCTCTAAAAACTCGGCCAGGATGCGTTCTTTATTCGCCACGCCGTTCACCACCCCTTCCCAGGTTGTCTAAATAGCGCAACAACGCACACCGTTCGATTATCTCCGTAAGAGAATACCGCTCCGTAAAAAGATGGGCTACAATAAGGAATCCTAAAAACCCTAGTCGGAAAGGCATATTCATCCTCATAGCGCACATCAGGCCCAGAGTAAACCCCAAAACGTTCGACCCAGAATCACCCATCATCGCCTTGGCCTTCAAGTCAAACGGAAAATAGGCGAGGACTGCGGCAAGTAGAGGTAAAAAAAGAAAAAGGTCGGATTTAGCTGCAAAAAATAAAATAACAAATAGGACCAGAAACCCCTTGATAGCCCGCCCTGGTCTTAGATCGAGAAGGTTAATAAGGTTAGTAAAAAGAGCCATTACCAAGGCGTTTACCAGTATATCCTGCCATGACTTAAAGAGTAGAGCAGATGCGTAAACTGCGATAATCCCGCCTCCGACCGCTTTCAGGCCGCCAGTGGTGAGCTCCCCGTGGAATAGTTTGCGTATGTGTCCCCGAAATCCCAAGGTATCGCGGGTACCTATTAAGTCATCTATGAACCCCAGAAGTGATATTCCGGTTACCGCAGCCAGGTATACGCCTGCCTCTCCTCCTGGATAGACGCCGAGAATACGTTCTACCATGAACACCACAAACAAGGTGGCCGGGAAAGAAACCCCGATCGCTATCGGAATCTCGATTCCCCGATAGTTCGGAGCAGTCACGCGGTGCCTGCTCATAAAGCGCAAAAGAAAAAACAATATCAATAACTCGGTCGCAAAAGCCGCCCCTGCCGCCAACCCTAGCGACGATGTAGCATTCAACAAGGCCCCCCCTTTGCCTCCTTAAGAATCACTTTCAGTACATCCCAAAACTGTCTGCCTCGGTGCACAAACCCTTTTACATCTCTCCCGGTTTCTGCATGGGTCATAGTGGTATCAACCTCTAGCAGCCTGTACCCCCGTGCCAAAGCGCGCAATGACATCCCCAGCTCCACTCCAAAACCAGGAGAAAAAGGCAACAAGTCCATAAGAACAGTCTTGCTCATAGCCCTCTGCCCGCTCAAGGGCTCTCGGGCCTCCATCCCCGCCCTCTTAAGCCCCCAGGCGGCCAATCCCTTTACTAACCCGAACCCGCCTTTTTTCTTAGGGGGTGGAAAACGAGCGATAGTTATATCTGCTTCACCCTCCAGTATCGGCTTGACCAATAGCTGGCCCTGCCTTGCCGAATCCCCGAGATCCGCATCCAGAAACAAGACGATGTCCCCTTTTATGTGTGGCACAGCCCGATTCAAGGCTTCCCCTTTGCCGCGGTTAGGCTTGAGTTCGATTACTTCTGCTCCTTCCCCCCTGGCTATCACCGCCGTTTTGTCTTGCGACCCGTCGTCCATTACCAATATCTGGTCAGCAAACCCGCTTTCCCTAACCGCCCGCACGGTACTCCCGATTCTCGTTTCTTCGTTGTATGCAGGTATTACAACCGTAACCGTTTTCATCGATTGCCTCCCGCGTATCCCGGCGGTAGAGACGGCATGAACTTCTTGGCAGTGGGCTTCACCCCATAGTCTCCAGATTCGCCTGCCATTGCCAGAACCAGCGACACCTGTCCCGGGATAAGGTCAATGTCATCCACGGTGGTAATCTTCTGGGCCTGGTAAACTTGCATATACGAGTACTTGACATCCGAAACTTCTACTCCTATAACCCTGACCCCCGCCGCTGACATTTGGTTAATCATGGGTACGTCTATAGTCTCAGGGAAATAATAATCGAGGCTGTTAGCCCCTCCCATCACGACTACCGCGTCCGGGAATATACTGTAATCCCCGTTAAATTTCACCAGGTCGTTCTGTTCCAACAGGCGCTTAATCTCTTGAACATCGTGGTTGAGTATAATATCCCCTATGGTTTTCCCGACCTGAATCCTCAACTCTTCCGGCGAAGTTTTGTCTTCAACTCCATAAGCAGCAGCCAGCTTCGAACGTAAAGAATCGCTGGAAAGGTTAATCCCCGGTAAGATCACCGTAGTCGAAACGATCCTAGCCCCGGCCAAGGACAGCGAGTTCAAAGCTCCCGAAGGAATATCAAGCCCCCCTGAAACCACTAAGGCCACTTTCATACCCGCCAGCCGGTTCTCCACGATAGAGGGAAGCAGCGCCTCGGTGAAGTCCTCGTAATGTCTGAGCAACCCGTTCATGAATTCGACGCGGGTTGTGAGGTCTTCTTCCTTTTGTCTCAGGACCTCAAATTGTTTCTCCAGTTGATCAATCATCTTTTTTTGCTGGTCATTCAAAACATCACTGCCAACCACGGTACTCCCAACAAGTATGCCAACTCCCAGCGCCAAAAAAACAGCTATCAACGTGGCTATGTGGTACCGTATGTCCATCATAAACAAACTTCACTCCTGATGCAGCATGTTTTGTAGGAGCTACAAATTAAACAGTAGCTTCAACTGCAGACTGATCAGCCTCAACAAAGGCTTGGTAGAAGGCGATACCCATATAAGGACTAAAATCGGTATAAAGGCAGCGACCAGTAATTGCAAAAGATATTTAACCCGAAGATGCTGGCGGTATAGCTGGCTCACGCCCTTGGCATCCACCAAAATGGAGCCCACCTTCAGCCGTACCAAAAAAGTGCTGGCCATCCCTTTTCGGCCTTTTTCTAAGAAATCCAGCATATTGGAATGAGTTCCGACCGCTACCAGAAGCTCAGCTCCGTTTTCATAGGCCAAAATCATGGCTACGTCTTCACTGGTTCCGGGCATGGGCAAGATTTTGGCTGGCAAATCCATCCCTTGCACCCTTTCCAAACCCGGAGCCCGGCCGTCAGGGTAAGCATGTACTATCAGTTCGGCTCCACACTTGAGGGCCTGATCCGATACGCTGTCCATATCCCCAACAATAATATCCGGTTTGTAACCTGATTCTAAAAGGGCGTCAGCTCCCCCATCCACCCCGATGAGAACCGGCTTTTCTTCCTCTATATAGGTGCTAATGGCTTTTAGATCTTCCTTATAGTTCTTGCCTCTCACTACTATCAAAACGTGCCTGCCTTTGATCCTGGTTCTTAACTGGGGCAAGGTCACGTTGTTGAGCAAGATACCTTTTTCCTTCTTTGCATACTCAAGGGTGTTTTCCACAAACCGATCCAGTTCTTCGGTCAAATTGTGCCTGGCTTCTTTGAGTTTTTCTTCCACGTCCTTTATGCCGAGAACCTTACCCTTACAAATAAAGCGCCGGTTGCAGTAAATCTCTCCGTCCCGTATCTCTACAGTAGCCCCTTCCTTAACTTCTTCAAAGACTCGAGGCCCTACGCCGTCGATGACCGGAATACCGGCTTTGAGTATATTTAAAACCCCGTTGGTCGGGTATTTCCCGGTGATTGAGAGGTCAGCATTCACCACCGCCTGGGGATGAGCTTCTATGAGGCTTGCAGCCGCCACCTCATCTATGTCATCGTGATCAATGACCGCGATTTCATTCCTCCGCAGGCGCTTCACCAGGTTCTTGGTCCTTTTATCTAAACGCGCTTTCCCTTTCAAGTGCAAACTATCACCTTCCACTTCGCCTGTACTGTAGCCAGGCTGGTCCTCGCTTCTCGAATCCTTTGCCTAAATCATAGCACCTTATCCCCCGCCTGTCCAAATCCGACCCCTTTAAGGTAAAGAGCGTTCTCCAGTAGGCTTGCTAAAAACACGACCGACAACCTCATCCCTTCGGTATGTTTTGGCAATCCAAGTAAGGCTCACTGTTACTCGATTCGTTGCCTACTCAATTCCTCCTTGGCCTTTACCAGGGAAACAATAACCCGGTTGACCGGGGTATCGATGCCGAGCTTCATTCCCAACTCCACTACCGCCCCGTTGAGAGCATCGATTTCAGTCTTCCGTCCCCGCTGTATGTCCTGCAACATAGAAGCATGATGCTGAGCAGTCGAAGGCACCATTTGCCCGTAAAAAGCCTGACGATAGGCACCCGCATCAGCCCACAAAGTCGTTTCCCCAGAAGCCTCCAGAACAGCGAAAATCTCGTCTATCATGGCGTCCATCAATCCGGCAGTGTACTTGTTTTCTGCCAGCTTGCCATAAGGAACTTCGAGGATAGCTCCCAAGGAGTTCAAGGCCGAATTGTAGATTATCTTCCCCCATACGTATTTCATGACCTCGTTCGAAGCCCGCGTGGGGATACCGCAGGTCGAAAACCGCTCTGCTATTTCAGCTAAAACTTCTTCACTGATCAGATTCTGAGGTGAACCGATAACCACGTCGTCCGCAATTACGGTAACTTTGGCCTTCCCCGGTTCTAATGTTTCTGATCCAAATATCACCCGGGCTACGATGAGCTGTTCGGGAGGAAGAAAAGCGGAAGCAGCCTCGTAGTTCCCGTATCCGTTCTGGGCCAGTACGACGTACGTGCCCGCCCCGGCCAGGCCAACCAGCTTTGACGCAGCCTCAGCCGTATCGAAAGACTTGACGGTTAGAACTATCAAGTCGAAACTCCTCGCCTGAACCTCATCTACCGTACTCGCCACTTCGTCTAGAAAGGCCGTGTGCTCACCCCAAATCCCGGTGATTCCGAGCCCTTGTGTTTTAACCCGCGACACCACAGGTTCCCGGTCAATCCCAACTACGAAATGACCGGCATTCTTTAGAAGACAAGCGTAAACTGTCCCCAAAGCCCCTAATCCGAAGACTAAAATCCTCATGATACCACCTCTAGCTGTTTCTTTCTCGACAGTAGCTAATATTTAACAACGCTTAAAATAATATAAACCAGAGTCTCCATAAGTGCAACAATCAACCAGGGGGACGGTTCCTGCGGTTTATTTTCGAAAATAAACCGCAGGAACCGTCCCCCTGGTTTACCCTCCTTTACTTCAGCTCACCTTAGTTTCCAGTCTCAACCGATCGGCGATGATGGCGATAAACTCGGAGTTAGTCGGTTTACCACGATCTCCGTTAACTGTGTATCCGAAAAGCTTGTTCAGCTTTTCTATGTCCCCCCGGTCCCAAGCTAACTCGATGGCATGGCGTATAGCCCTCTCTACCCTGCTAGGGGTAGTCCCGTACTTCATCGCGATTGCCGGATAAAGCTCCTTAGTTATAGCTCCCAGGTAACTGATCTCATCCACTACCAATATTATCGCGTCCCGCAAGTATTGGTAACCTTTGACGTGCGCCGGAACCCCTATCTCGTGAATGATACGGGTGATTTCGATCTCCAAATCTCTTTTGGTTACGGGTACCGGCTTGGGAACAGAATCTGATCTGTTCCTCGCCACCTGCCTTACCCGTTCCCCCAACACCTGGAGGTTGAACGGCTTAAGTATGTAGTAGTCGGCACCCAACTGTACTGCTCTTTGAGTTATGTTTTCCTGTCCAAAAGCGGTGAGAATAATGACCTTCGGTCGCTGCCGCCCTTTGAAATCCCTCATCTTTTCTAGGACCCCAATCCCGTCCATGTGAGGCATGATGAGATCCAAAAGTAGAACATCAACCGGCTTCTGTTCTAAGACCTCCAAGACTTCCAGGCCATTCGAACAGACATCCACCACATTAAAATCGGAAACGCTTGTAAAAAAATCTTTTAGTATGCCACAGAATTCTTTGTTGTCGTCGG
>NZ_JABUEX010000077.1:0-8275 GCF_013314835.1 Syntrophothermus sp. | reverse complement strand
TTCCCGGGCGCGGCCGCACTTCAGGCAGACCAGGTGGTGGTAGTGCTCACCGCGGAGGTTGAGTTCAAAGCGCCGGCAGCCGTCCCGAAAGAGGACTTCATGCACCAGACCCAGCTTTCTAAAAGTTGCAAGCGTCCGGTAAACTGTATCAAAACTGATTCCCGGGTAGCGCTGCCGCACTTGATGCAGGATTTCCTCGGCGCTTAAAGGCTGCCCCCTTTTTTTGAGCGCCCCCTCCAGCAGGACCCGCAGGACCTCCTGGCGCTGGGGGGTCAACCTGACCCCCAACTTCTTCAAACGCATAAACACCTCATGCATTAGCTTCCCGGCCATTAAATAAGTATTCCTCCTAGATCAGAATTATTCCTATCCACTCTAAATTATTAAATAAAAAAAGACCTGCGTCAACAGGTCAAAGTGCATTATGGATCCAGGCCAGCCTTAACGGCCCTGCACCTCAGCAGTCTTCATGCCCTCTCCTCCGGCCGGGCCGCACCCTGGCCGCAACCTGCAGGCACAACCCGATCCCTGGCTGCAACCTGCGGGCACAACCGGGCTCCCTAAAAACGGTAGTCGGACGGTTCCACCAGGCCCCAGTCCTGCAGCAGGTGCAGGGTAGCCTCCAGGGCGGCCTCCCTCCCCAGCATCTGTCCGATGAATTTGATGTATTCCTGGTTGTGGAAGACAAAGCGGTGGCGCGACCCCAGGCGCTCCACGGCCCGGTCCAGGAGCCGGTGCACCAGCGGATCGGAATAGCCCAGGAGCTTCCTGGCGGCCCTAAGGTGTTCCCGCAGCGGAGGCATTGCCGTCCCTGTCTTTCCCCTTGAACAACCTTTCGATGTCGGAGAGGAGCAGGTCCGGGATGATCGCGCTCCGCTCCAGGACGTCGCTCGCCTTGGCGACCCAGCGCTGCCAGATCACCCGCAAGTGTTCGTCGCTCATGCTCGGGGCAGGGGTCTTCCCCTTCCCTTCCCCCTCGACGTAAAAAATTTCCGAAGGCTTCGTCTCCTTGAGCCACTTGACAATGGCGCTCAGCGTCTCCAGCGAGGCGAGACGCCTTTCGTCCATGGCAGCCCTTTCTTCGCGGATGTCCATTCCCACCACTCCTTGCTGGATTTATTCACTCGAATTGGTGCTTCTCCATAAAAGATCAAATTTCCTGCTGAAATTTTACGATGCCTTAAAAACCTTGCGGCAAGGCTTTCAAGAAACCTGCTAACCGTTTGGCTAACCGATTGCTTTGCTCTACTCATACAGCCGCTCAATTGTCTTAACCGCTTCCCTCTGCATGTCCCCACCAGCCCGCCCAGCCGCACGTCCGTCCGCTGGGTCGAGGAATAGCGCCGGCAGTCAAACCAGCGCAGGTCCTCCTCCATGTTGAAGAGGTTCCTGTTCTTATAAAAGAGCATCTCTTCCAGTCGATTTTCCGCAGCTTTTCGTAATTTACATAATTTGCGTCCAATACTTATCGCTCCTCACTCGCCTTAACTTAAGCTTTCTTGAAGGCTAATCAGAGGGAAAACGCGGCCGATTACGCTCAAGAAGCCCCGCAAGAAACTTTCTGAAGGCCAGGCAGTCCTCTGCCCAAAGCTCCCTGAGGCGGAAAGCTTTCTTGACTACAAAACCGACTTTTTCGGGGTCCAGATCCACATCGTAGGCGTGCCGGAAAAAGTGACGAAAACTTCTTAGTTCATCCAGACAGCGGGCTGTTTCCTCCTTTACCACTGCTGGCCTCACGCCTGCAATGGAAATCTTCATTCTTTCCAGAAGCTCGCGGTGCCAGTGCATGCTGTCCACGTCTTCTCCAAATGTTTTCGCGACTTCAGTAAAAATCCTTTCGTAACCGGTGTACAGCTGGTTGAGATAGAAAGCGGTTTCTACCAAAAAACTGTGCTCTCCGGTTTCCTCGTAGCGTTCCCAGCTCCGGACAAACCTTCTGTGCAATGCATCTTGCTTGCCTACGAGATCTTCAAGCAATCCCAGAAGGTACTTGATCTTTGTTGACATAAACTACCAACCCCTCCTTCCGGATTCTATCCTGAAAAGGAAGGCACTTTAGTTCCCGGAGGTCTGGTCGGTGGCTGAGTTTTCTATCGAGTTCAGCCTGGGCCCGAAGCAGATCGGAAAAAGAAAACTTTCCCTCAACTGCCAGGTCAACATCAGAATAGAAGCGTTGATTTCCAGTAAGAAAGGAACCGTAGAGGTAGGCTTTGGTTATTCCGTACTTCGGGGCTACATCTTTCAGAACCTTCCGGACCTCGGTAATTACCTTTCGGCGCTCCTTCTTTCGTGCCCGCCGTTGCTCTTCCTCTCTTTCTGCCAAGTAACGCCGGACTTGCTCAAGTTCCTCTAATGAAAACCCTTGCACTACTTCCATTTCCTTCCCCACCCTCCTTTTTGAAAAGGCTCCATCCTTTACTTATTGTAACCTACCTCTACTGATACAACAACCTAATCGGTAGCAACCTTGAAAACAGGTGGCCTTTGAACGACTTCCACGCCCTCAACGATTTCTCCGTCAGCCGTGACAACATACGAACCTGCTACCTGCACGCGCTTTTTAAGCTCTCCCCAGAGCGGGTTCTCTGTTACTTCGATGAAATCCGTCATCCCCCGCTCCTTCAGCCAGGCAAGCAGTTTTTCCTTGCCTCTCCTAACTCCGGCTGCTGAGCGTGATACTGAATTTTTCCACCCGGCAACCAGGGCCCCGGGCGCGGTGCCATCTTGCGCCTTTGCGAGCTTTTTCATGGCCTGGCCGAGCTTCTTCCGGGCGCGGCCCAGCTTCTTCTCCACTTCCTCAATCTCGAGTTCTCTTTTTGGAAACCCAAAGTCGCTTGGGCTTTGAGCCAGGCATCGTCTGCATAGCGAAAGTTCAGCCCGAAAAGTTCCTGGCCCTGCTTCTTGACGTCGTCCTTCGACCAGCCTTTGAGGAGCCGGTTGAAGGTCCAGCGCTCGCAGGTGCAGAAGAGGCGCATCTCGGTCTCAAGCGGGTCCTCGTTCCCGCGGGACCACCTTGGGAAACGGAAGGCGGGGTAGGACTCGGGGAAGGACTCTCCGCACACCGTCACGCTGAACTTATCCTTCTTGTTCTTTTTCAGCATTTCTTATCAGCTCCCGGAAACCCTGCCGGATTTTCCTGCCGCCTCTTGCGCCGTAGAGGCGGGCCGAGAAAGATGTCACTATGGCCAGCAGGTCCCTGACCAACTCGGTTTGAACATCTTCCGGCTCTTTTGGTGCGATGGCGATTACTCCCACGCCGCAGTACCTCAGGTGCCGCTCGATGTATGCATAGCCAAACCGGGCCAACCGGTCGGGGTATTCGATGAGTTTTTGAATTCTCCCCGTTCGGCCAGCTTGATGACATTTAACAGGCCGCGGCGCTTCTGGTTCAGGCCGGAGGCCACGTCCATGAATTCTGCCCTGATAGTGAAACCGTTTTCCCGGGCGTACTGCCGCAGCCGTTCCATTTGCCGGTCCAGGTTGCCTGCGTCGGCCTGTTTCTTTGTCGATACCCGGGCATAAAGCACAACCGCTTCTGGCCCTGCTTTCACCCCTCCAGTTCCCAAAACGCGGTTGATTTCATCTATCGGATATCTTCTCTGGCCGCTGGGCAGTCTTACCGGCTTGATTAAGCCTTGCTTTTCCCAGGCCCGGAGACGGTTGGGATGAACGCCTAATTTTTAGCTGCCTGTCTGATGGATAACAGTTCCATATTTTCGTAATAACAAAATAGTGATGTTTGGTCAAGTATGGTTATAGTTGAATTGTAGCTGCTGCAAACCTCCGTTTTTCTTCACAGGCAACAGCGTTGTCGCTGCACTCCAAATCCGCTATCCTTGAGAAAGGAGGACCTTCCAGCTCGTTGCTCTGAGCTCGACGCGCGGGCTACCCCTGGGCCCGCCAACCCAAGCCCTGCACCTTCAGGCGCAGGACCCGCGGCGAAACTGCCACAAAAACCCGCCGTCGACTGCTCCGGCCTGAGGGCCAGAGACTTCTCGGCGGGGCATCCTAAAACGAAAGCAACAGACGCCTTGACCGGCTTTCCTGTGCCCGAACAGGACAGCCGCACGCCTACAAGTTTCTCTCGAAAGGCGGAGCAAAACGCCCCAGGTAAACCTGGACAGGAGCAGCTGCGTTCTCAAGGATTACTTTAACGAGGGGAGGGGAAGAAGAATGCTCAAACCAGAAACTGTACGTCTCTTGGCAGAAGCAGGTTTTGCCTCCCAGCCGAAACCCAACAGCATCCAGCAGCCGGACACAGAGGAAATGATCGCCGAAATGCTGGCGCGGGGCTGGCAGCTGTTGATCGCGGCCAGCGCCCGGGGGTGCCAGCTGCGGGTCTACGATTTGGAAGGCAACGCTGCCGACCTGTTCGGTCCGGCAGAGGAATTCGCCGATCTCGTGGGCCAGGCACTGCTGTTTGCGCTAAACCGGAAAAAAGAAGTGCGCAGATGAAAACCGCCTCCACAAAAAGCAAAAAGCCCGGGTTTTGTCCGGGCCCGGCACGGGGAAGAGGAAGAAAAACCGCGCCAAAAACAAGAGTGGGTACGCACTACCACTACCTGCCTGCAGGAACATCTGTGACCTGGTCGGTTATGGCGGACGGAAGCGAACTGGGTCAAGAACTGGCGCGTGCAGGGGCTTCCGGTCAGTTCAACGGCCTGTGAAGTCTCGAACGACAATGGTGCTAGATATTCGCCCTCTTCTGGGAGGAGCCGTGCAAGAGGTGGAGAGCTTTTTTGAGAGCGTTTTGCTTCATTTTCATGGAAATATCAGGTATATTCTATATAGAAAGTCCCGCGAGGAGGCGATTCTTAATGTCTAAAGATTCTGGGCACATTTCAGGGACCGAAGCGTGGGAACCCTCGAAGGAATTCCTGGCTGAATAGATTGCGCCGGTTGGAAGAAGAGCAACGTAGGCTTTTAAAGGAAAAAGCGCGGGCAAAGGCAAAAGCGGTGGCTGACCATCTCAAAAAGAAGTGGGGCGTAAAGGAGGTATATCTTTACGGGTCGCTGGCCTGGGGAACTTTTCATGAACGCTCGGACATCGACATTATGGCGGTTGGCTTTACCGGCAACTACTGGCGGATGCTCGTCGAGGTAGAAGAAATAGCCATGCCCTTTGAATGCACGGTGGTTTGTGAGGAGGACGCCTTTCCTTCTCTGCGAGAAAAAGTCCGCGCAGAGGGGGTTGAGCTCTGATGAACAAGCGGAAGTTTCTGGTGCTCAAAGCTGCGATAGACAGGGAAACGAAAAACCTCGGTCAACTACCCCGTCCTGAAGGGGCTGTTGAAAAAGACCACTCTTTCCTCTGGAGATTACAGCAATTGGAAAACCCAAATTGAAATATGACCCTATCGGACTTGGGTGAACCAAAGAAGAACCTGGTTCAGTTTTAAATCGCACGGCTTTCGGGACTCGGATAAGTATTACCCCCTCCCTTACCTTGGGAGGCTTTCTCCTGGTCAACACCCTGACCATGCGCTTTATATTCTGTGCTGTGGCCGTCAGCAGGCACTGTTCTCTAACGTGCTCAAGACCTCTAAACTTAGCCCTTCTGAGCCCGTGGTGTTCTTTGGCTTCCCCAAATATGGTCTCAGGTCCGCGGTGCGACGCCAGATCGCCGCCTCCCGCGCTTCAGGGCGCTTGAGCAGCCGGTCAACGTATTCAAAGACCTGCGCCTCTACATGCCGTTTGATGGTTCGACCCGCCTTCTCCGCAGTGGTGCACTGAGGTCTATACAGACAAACTTTCAGCCGGTTGAGCAGACACCGGAAGCGAAGCCGGTTGTGAAGTTCGTCGTGGGGAGCAGGTCGTACTCCATCGGTGAAAGGACTTTCGAGATGGACGCCGCCCCGTTCATCGAGAACGGCCGGACGTTCGTCCCGGTGCGGTTCCTGGCTTACGCCATAGGGGTCCCTGAGAACGGCGTCTCCTGGGACGGCGCGGGTCAGACCGTGCGGCTCGAGAACAGGGGGGTCGCGGTGACCCTGCGCGTGCGCGAGCGGGTGCTGCGGCGCAACGGCAGCCCGGTGCAGATGGACGTCGCCCCGGTGCTGAGAAGCAACCGCGTCTTCCTCCCCGCCCGCTACGTCGCCGAGGCGTTCGGGCGCGGCGTCGGGTGGGACCAGTGGTCGAAGTCGGTCTACGTCTACCCGGTGAAGGTCGACTGGGAGGCGACGAAGTCCGGGTCTCTGCAGCCGCCCGAGGGGGCGAAGGACCCGCCGGACAACTGGGGCTTCGAGCCGAGGGCCCTGTACGTCGTGTGCAGGGTCGGGTCGAGGTACGCGGAGGTCCACGCCTACACGCCGGAGATGAGGGAGCTCGACGAGAAGATCGAGGAGAAAGCGAAGGAAATCTTCTGGAAAAAGTACAACCCCTGGTTCTGGAGTGAGGGACCTGGCGCTCAGGGCGATGGCCTTGGACCCGAGGATGACTGCCCCACGGCCTACAGGCCCGCCGGGAAGAGGTTCATGGAGTGGTACGCCAAGAACCGCGACCCCGAGTTCGACGCCCTCCTCGCCCGGAGGGAGCGGCTCAAGGAGGAGAGCGTCTGCACCCTCGACCTCGGGACGCCGTGCGTGGCGGCCCTCACGAGGAGCATGTTTGAGGAAGTGAGGAAGCGCTACCCGGCCCTCTACAACGCCTCGAGCTGCCTCGTCGTGCCGGATGGGGCCATCATGGGCAAGAAGTACTGGCTGGCCTTCTACGCCCCCGTCATCCCCGTCGCCGAGGCGCTCGGGTTCCATTTTTAATCAAATGGCTAATAAACTTATCTATTGGCTTATTTTTTGGATGTTCATACCTACGATGGTAATAGTATTAGCTATTAAGTTTTTACCAGTACCCAATTCTTTTAAGAAAATAACCGTTGAATTAGCTGGCGCAGGGTGGATATTATATGCAATAATGCAATTACCTAAAGTTTTTAAGTAGATTCTGCTGAAAAAGTCAGCCAAAAAAGTCCCTTGAAAATGCATATAAATCACCTAAATTTTCTCATCATTTAGGACTAAAGCCGGGTGGGTACGCGTGTACCCACCCTTGTTTTCGGTGCGGTTTTTCCTCCTCCTTTCCCGCGCCGGGGCCCGGATGAAATCCGGGCCTTTTGCTTTTTGTGGAGGTGATTTTCGGTGCAGACCGCAAAGGTTGTTCCTGTTAAGCAGTGGCCTACCACCTGTCAGTATCTTTCCCCTCTATCTCTCGGGAGTAACATTAACGACCTTCTCCCACTTTTTGCCGCCTTCCTCCCAGATGATCCGAAACTTGGTTTTGTGAGCCAATCTTTCGATCTCTGACGGATCACCTTCAGCCAAGTAAAAGATTCTATCCAGAGTGATCGTTTGACCAGGGGGCACGTAACCGGGAAGACCGAAGGACTCATTGATGATAAATTGTTTGAAAGAAGAGTCGAGAACCGGCTCAGCTAAAATAAAACTCTTATCCCCTTTTTTCCTGTATTGGTTACAGTGACCTCGTATACTACCTGCCGATGCTTCTCTGGATCAAGCTCTGTTTTGCATGACTGGTTGCCAGGTGGCCATTGACCCATTTCATGAGTTCATCGTTGTAACTGGTCTTTATTGAAGGCCGTTTTGCTTTACAGAGTGTCCCGTGGTAAGCACATCCCCGGCAGGCATGGCGGCCGACCCGGTAAAGGGCGGTGCCATCGGAAGATTTGCCCATGCAGTACATTTTCTTTCCCTGCGGACAGTAGTAAACGTCCTCTTTTTCATCGTAAACAAAGCCGGCTTCGAGCTTCTTCCTGCGCATCGTCTTGCGGGGCTTAGGATAAGGAATGCTGGGCAGGATCCCTGCCTGCTTGAGAAAAGCATAAAAGTACCGTCTCCCGTAGCCTTTGCCCTTACCTGGAGAAATCCAAAAATTCTCCTTTCAAGCAGGCCGATATCCTCAGGCCGACACCCTTCTCAAAAAATCCTGCCGGGGGCGCAACTAATATAAATCCACCCGCTGCGCCGCCTCGTCCCACGCAACCTTCAACCCCAGGCTCTCCACCACAAACCTGAGGGGAACAAAGGTCTTTCCGCCCCGGATCTCCGGCGGGAGGGGGAGTTCGACTTTCTTTCCCGCGGCGAAGGCGATCCTGCTTCCGCAGCGAAGCACAACGCTGCGCTCGCCCAGAGCAATCACGATCTCCTGACTCGCCTGATTCCATCCGACTTCTGCTCCCAAACACTCGAAGATGCCCCGCAAAGGCACCATGGTAACGCCGGGCGGCTTGAGGAAGCCCGGCACCTGGAGGTCTTCCCCCCGC
>NZ_JABUEX010000076.1:0-8301 GCF_013314835.1 Syntrophothermus sp. | reverse complement strand
TACCGCAACCGCGATCGAATCCTTGTGAACACCCAGCCCGACGAATGTGGTATACTTCATGGTGCCGGCCTCCTTCGCCTGTAGCTCTGTGCTGGTGGATCTTATCTCCAGTATAACCTACGAACTGCGAATCGGGGGCCGGCCTTTCCATTATGTCTCTTCGATTGACGTTTGCATGGGGAAATCGGTCAAAACGGGTAGAATCCCTCCACACCCCCTCTGCTCATCCTGCTCTGGGTTAGATCCTTATGCGAGTTGAAACGCTCTACCCAAAGCTAAGGCCTCAGTACGACCTTAACTTGATCGATATCCTCATCGAATTTCCTCATGGCCTGCTGAACTTCCCTAAGCGGATACACAGAAGTGATCAACCCTCGTATGTCAATCTGGCCCTCCATAATCGGTCGGAGTAACCTCGGAACTACGCGTTGCCGGAACTCAAACCCGTGATGCATAACCGCAGGGAAAAGGACTTCCAGTGCGTGGTGATGGGCACGATGAAGATTGATCTTAAGGGGCGTCATAGTGTCGGGTAAGGATAGTAATCGCCCTTCATCCCGGGTAACCTGAAGACAGAGATTATAGTACTCCTCGGCCCGTGGATTCCAATAGCCACAGGAATGAACTACCACGTCAGCACCCTTACCACCAGTTTGGTCTAAGATTATCCGGGACGCGTCCTCGTGGGAGCTATTTATGGCTATGTCAGCTCCCCGCTGCAGCGCCAGTTTAAGATGCGCCTCTGAATAGTCGACGGCGATCAGCTTTGCGGCGCCGCGTTTCTTGAGTCCTTCAACTGCCAACAGACCCTGGAAGTTCAGGCCGGCTACTACTACAGTATCACCCAATTGTGGATTGGCTTCGAAAACTCCAAACATACCCACGCAGATAGGTTCGCCTAAACATGCAATTTCCATCGGAAGGCCGTCCGGGACTGGATGTAGATCGCGCACCGGGGCTTTGAAGTAATTCGAAAACGAATTATGAGGCCCAAATAACATCACCTTATCCCCCACACGAAACTCCCTGACCTTTTTACCTATTTCAACGACTGTCCCGCCGCCCTCATGACCGATGTATTTGAAGGAAGGGAGATCGTCAGGCATATACATCCCACGGTAGGCACGTAAGTCCGCATCACAGATGGATGCCTGATAAGTTTCAACTAGGACCTCGTCGTCAGCTAGGTCAAGTTCACGTTCAACAAACTCGATGTTCCCCGGTCGAACCAGCACGCCACAAGTTACCTTCACGTACGTCAACGCCCCTTTCAAATATGCTCCTACGAACTATTGGACTACATGATAAACTTGGGTAGGAACAACACGACTTGAGGAACATAAGTGACAAGCAACAGAACCGCCAACAGAGGAATGAAGTACACAGCGACTGCCCTGACAACCCTCTCTACCGAGATGCCTCCCACCGCACTGACCATATAGAGGGACATACCTACCGGAGGCGTCAGCAGGCCTATCATCAGGTTGAGAACCATTACCACGCCGAAATGGATCGGGTCTACTCCGACGCGTGTGAGGACAGGAACTAGCATTGGCGTTACAACCAGTATTGCAGCAGTGCTCTCCATGAACATCCCAACAATCAACAGGAACACGTTTGCCAATAAGAGTAACGCCCATCGCTCCTTAGAGATACCGAGGAGTAGGTTCGCGACGGCCTGTGGAATGCCCTCCATGGTCAATACCCAAGAGAAGAACGATGCAGCCGCTACGACGAACATGATACTTCCCGTAGTCACAAGCGTATCTCTACAAGCTCGAAAGATTCGCTGAAGATCAAGCTCCCGGTACACGACTGCCCCGATAAGGGTGGCATATACCACTGCTATAGCTGCACCTTCAGTCGGACTAAACCAACCCCCAATGAATCCAGCAATGAGTAAAGCGGGGGTGAGAAGAGCGGGTAGAGCATGAAGAAAAGCCCTCGCTATTTCGCCCAGACTTGTGCAGCGAAGGTCCCGAGGATAGCCATCCCCCTTTGCTAACACAAATACTAGCGCCATCAGTGCAACGGTTAACAAAAGACCTGGCACAACCCCGCCCAAAAGCAAATGGACACCAGAGACCTCAGCTGCTGCACCGTAGATAATTAACGGGATACTCGGAGGGAAGATCGGGCCGATAGTCGCGGAAGCTGCAGTGACCGCGCATGCGACATCACGACTATAACCAGCATCCGTCATGGCCTTGATTTCAACGTTGCCGAGTCCCCCTACATCTGCTAGCGCTGCTCCCGACATGCCGGAGAAGATCAGGCTGGCGACGATATTGACGTACGCAAGGCCACCACGGAAGTGTCCGAGTAGAGTCCTAGCGAATCTGAAAATGCGATCAGTAATACCCGAGGTATTCATCAGATTCCCGGCCAAAACGAACAGGGGCACCGCCAACAACGGAAACGAATTCGCAGCATAACCCATTTTATGTGCGAGCACTTGCATCGGTATTTCCTTGGCAATTACGTAAACAAGTGACGACAACGCCATTCCAACGGCGAGTGGCACACGCAGAACTAGCAATATCAGGAAGATCAGCAGAGTCATTAACCCCATCATGGGAGGCCCCCCCTCTCCGCTGATGAATTAGCTACCGATGATTCTGCCACGGCTTCCCTGGATCGAGACAAGATCATAGCAGACCATAGGAAAGCTACGATGAGGAATGCTCCTCCAATGACTACTGGCATGAAAAAGACAGGGAAAGGCATGCCAGTCGAGGCGGTTTGTGTAGCCCAGAGCTGCGAGATAAGCAGTACCGCACTAGAAAAGAACAATGATGAGAAAACCGCCCCCAGTACTGCAACTCCCAGCCGCAGCTGTCGCAAGGCGCCTTTGGGCAAGAAAGCGGTAAAGAAATCGACCTGAATATGGGCGTCCCAGCACGTTGCCACAGCAGCACCAACGAATACTAGCCAAATGTGTGAATACCTTGCAAGTTCCTCCGCCCACGAGAGTGATATAGAGAACACAAGTCTAGCAACCACTTGAACAACAAGGAGCGTTTCGATGCTGAGTAGCGCTAAGACGCCTATCAATTCGAGCGCCCTAATGAACCGTTGTCTCATCATCTTATCCCCTCAATTCATTGTGAATCCACCGTCGATGGTGATAACCGTCCCATTGATATAGCTCGCTGCGTCTGAGGCAAGAAAAGCTATGATCTTCCCCAGGTCAGTAGGGTTCCCTGGTCGTTTAAGAGGAATGCTTTCGATAATCCTCTGATAATCAGTAGGCCCCAAGTCATGATGCATAGGCGTCTGGTGGTAGCCAGGGGCTAGGGCAACGGCAGTAATATTATACTTCGCAAACTCGCGCGCAAGAGCCTTTGTCAACCCAATGACACCGGCTTTAGCTGTAGCGTAGCCGCTGGTACCCCTCAACCCGCCCCCGCGTAACGCAGCAGTAGATGATATGTTGATTATCCGTCCGCACTTTTGGCGAACCATGTATCCTATTACGGCTTTGCAGCACAGGAAAACGCTCTTGAGGTTCACCCGAATTTGGGTGTCCCACTCTTCCTCCGACATCTCCAAAAACCCTGTAGTTAATCCTCTGCCGCCGCCAGCATTGTTAATCAAGATATCAACACGGCCAAAATCACGGTCAATAATCTCACGAAGCCTCTGAGTTGTATCCGATACCGAGACGTCTCCGGACCACACAACCACCTTGCAACCTAGACCGGCCAATTCTCGTGAGGTCTCGTTCGCTGCTTCCGTATCAATGTCATTTATGATTAAGCAGGCTCCTGACTTTGCAAGGTTTAGGGCAGCTTCCTTGCCAATGCCTCTTCCTGCTCCTGTAACAATAGCCACCTTGCCGCTTAGCATGTTCTAATCCACCCATTTCTTCCCTCAGAAATTCAACTTAGATTGCACCTGGGGTTGACATTGTCAAACCCCAGGTGCTTCCGTCACTATTTGCCCATTTTCGCGATCTGACTCCAGTACTTGTTCCACTGACTACCAAAACGCCGCTCTACCGCGTCCTTGACGCGCTTCTTTATTTCATCAAGCCTTAGACCGCTTTTCTCGTCGATTACCGTCATCCCCGCCTGTCGCAACTTGTCTACTAACTCGGCTTCTACCGTAAGGTTCCATTCCAATGCGGTCGCAGCGGTTTCGCGAGCGGCTTCAAGAATTAGACTCTGTAGTTCCGGAGATAGTCTCTGCCAACTCCGTTCGTTAATGATGACCCCATCAGCACCAATAATGTGTCCAGTCATGATTAGGTATTTCTGGGTTTCGTAGAATTTCTGGGCCCAAATGATGTCAAGTGGGTTTTCTTGCCCCGAAACGATCCCGGTGGCAAGGGCCGACGGAAGCTCCGCAAAATCAATTGGTGTAGCAATGGCACCCATACCTTCGACTGTGGCGGTGTAAATTGGAAACGGAATTGAACGGATCTTGACGCCCTTCAGGTCAGCCGTAGAATAGACGGGCCGATTCGCGGTGAGGTGACGTGTGCCGAGATAAAAGCTGTAAAGGACCCGCACCCCAGCCCGTGCAATGAGCTTCTCGTTGAACTGCTTCATCAGGGGAGAATCGGGTGCCACTGTCTTCATAAGGTGCTCCGGACTATCAAACAGGTACGGTGTGTCGAAAACTGCAAAGTCTTCATACAGGGTAGATATACCGGCATACGTATTGTGGCTGATGTCGATGGAACCTATTTTTGTAGCCTCAACTAACTCGCTTAGTGTTCCTAATTGCGACGCTGGATATACCTGAATACGTATTCGGTTCCCAGTCTTTTCTGCAACAAGCTTTGCAAACAAATCTGCTTGCCTGCCTGCTATGCTCGCAGGTGCGTTGGGATGGCCATACTTTAACACAATAGTAGCGTCTGCAACTATCGTTTCGCCCAAGCAGAGAACCAATGCCAATGCAATCAACAGTCCAGCTGTCCACCTTCCTAACATTTTAGTAACACCCCCTCAAATCTTTTAGTCTTATCGGTCGCCACCTATCTTTGCCCGCCGAGGAAAACATAATCCGATCCGGAGACATCCCTCCTTTCCTGCACTATTGTTCATAATTCACAGTGAAATGTCTCTCTACGCAGTAGAAATGTTCGCTAACCTCCCTGGCTGCCGCAGCCCCATCACGTTTCTTAATCTGTTCGAGAATTCGCGAGTGACTCTCAGCCAATAGGTTTAGGGCGTTAGGTAGGTTCTTAATGGCTAAGAGTCGTTTCTCCATGCTGCCCTTTACAGCTTCGCTAAACGCTTGAAACAGAAGCTCTAACACACAATTATGAGAAGCTCTAACCACTGCCCTATGGAATTCGAAATCATCGCATGCACCAGCATCAGACCGTGCTGCAGCAGTTTTCATACGTTCAACTATAGTTTCTATGTAAGCTAGGTCTTCTAGCGTTGCATGCTTAGCGGAAAGCATAGCAGCACAAGTGTCAAGGGACTCACGCACAGCCATTATCTCAGCCAAGGACGCTTGATGCATGGCCAGCATTAGTCCAAAAAACTCTGCCAAGGGGCTGAAATCAAGTTGTGTCACAAAAGCCCCACGCCCAGGTATAATGTTGAGAACACCCAGAAATTCGAGAGTTCTCAATGCTTCTCGAACTGAGGATCGGCTTACGTTGAGACGTGTTGCTAATTCTCTTTCAGAAACCAGCTGTTGTCCGGGAGTCAGCTTCCCCTGCCGCAAAAGATCTTTTAGGGTCTCCACAATCTTCTCGAAGACTCGTTTTCTATCAGGTGCTACCCAACTTTCCTGTGTTAACGGATTAGTATTCATTGTTCAGCTCCATGAGGCTCATTTGTGTGGTACGTCCGCGGTAGGTCCCCGGTCCGACCACGGTCCTACTGTTATTTTCTCCGTTCGTAAGCAATTCCCTTCAAGGGGACCAGAATTTTTCGTTGCGGGGCGGAATAAATGATCGGGAATGCGGGAGATTTAGTCGAATTGAATAATCAGGATGATGGAGGCTGATAATGATCATTGTGAAGAGCGACCTTCGCAATAATCTCCTTTTTGGGAAAACACGGAAGGAGGACGTTAGCCCGTCTCGCTCGCGCAGCGGACCTACACCTTCCCTCGTGCTCTGTCCGTGGCTGTCGTCCACACCTTCGGACAAAGCATCCATGAGTATTATCGGCTGGGGGAGGCAATGTATTCCCGGAGCTATGCGGCTGCCCCCGGGATGGGTGTGGGTACCCCGAGGGGCTGCGCAGGCTCGGGTTCTATGAGGGAAACGCACTTGCTGTTACGGCAAGCTACTGCATTGTAATAGCCCAGTATCTCTGCCCCGTCTGCAGCAGGACGGTAGCGGCGCTTCCGACGTTTCTTGTGTCGAGGTTTCAATACTCCCTCGCGTGCACCGTACTTTCAGTCTTTGTAAGGGCGTCGAGGCGCATATCGATGACCGCTGCAGCCTGCATCATGGGTGCCAAGGCCAGGTGGGCGGAGATCACCGAGCGCCACATAAGCTTCTGGGACGAGAGGTTCGACTCCCAGGCGCTCCTGGTATCCCCGGTTTTTCTTCTATACGGCCATGAGCTTCCGCCAGCGACGGGTACGAGGTTTTGCGAATACCTCGTGGCGACGATGCTCCAGGAACACCCGCCACCCAGGTTAAACCTCGACTTTTCCCATTCCACAGGCGTACTTTCCGACAGTTGAGTGCGTCAATTGGCTCCATGTGAGGGTGAGTGAGGGGTGCGAAAGCGAGGTACTAATGTAGTCGCCTGCCTGTAGAAAGGCTGAGCAGCCGGTTTAGGCGAACAAGCCAAAATGCCGGGGAGCCGCTAACCAGTTGTTATGCGCTGTGTGACTACTGTACTGCCTACCGCAATGCTAGAAACCCCTCATGATCAGGTCAGGGATTCCGCAAGGCGTGAAGCGTAACAGGGTGGTAAAGCGAGGGTGAGGCCGCAAGGAACAAATTGGAAGGTGGGCTTCGATTTTCGAAAATGATGTCATGACAATACGCCTAGTCCGAGAAGAGCGACAAGGTATCACTTTGTATCCGAGGCTGAGCACGGGAAGGGATCATTTACCATCCTGGTCTGCAAGAAGAATCCCCGCGCCTCATGTTGAATTTACTCGACAGCCAAAACCACAGAAAGGCGCAGGGAAACATGAACAGGATAAAGCAGCTATAGGATTATGCAAGCAAGGTATATGGTCTAGACTGCTTCCTTCGTACGTACCGGCATTCGAGGGTAAACCCGCAGATTCCTTCCTTGGTTATTATATCACTTCTTCTGGTCGGGATCGCGGGGGGCGTCGGCGCCGGTGCAATCTGACGTTGATGTAGGCGGGATTTCCGGTTGAAAGTGGCATGTCTCCGGTGGGCCCTCTCGGGGGGAGGGTGGCCGGGGGCTTTGTTTTTCCCGGGTGGGACCAGGATAGCTGCGAGCAGCGTGGAATAGGGGGAGAAAGCAAAAAGGGAGCGAGAAGGCCCAGATCTGACATGCAACTCCTTTTCGCTCATACAGCGGCCGTACCGCCCTCAGGATCGTGGCAAGATAGAACGTTTTTTCTTGACGGTTCAGAGAAGCTTCCTGCCGGAACTCGAGGTCGTATCAAGGTCGCAAGTCGTGGATATCGCAAAAGCGAATGATCTCTTCCGTGCATGGCTCAAGAACCAGTACAACAACAAGCGGCATTCCGCCACGAAGCAGGCGCCGTCGGTGAGATTCGATGCCGACGACTATCCGATTCGCCGCGCTGACCTTGGGGAACTATACGAGGCATTTCTCCTGGAGGAGACAAGAAAGGTAGACAAGACCGGCCTTTTCTCCCTGGGAGGCCAAACCTACAAGACATGCCCTGAGCTTGCCGGAAGGACTGTAACCGTGAGGTTTGACCCCTACGATGCCTCGGATGTCCGGGTCTTCTTCGAGGGCAAGAGCTATGGCCAGGCAAGGCCTCTTCACGAGCCACGGCATCATGCTGGCCCAAGACCATCATCGGGTGGGCCGCAGGAGCCGACCGGTCTCAACCTGCTCGAGGCTGCCCTGAAAGAAGGCATGTCCTATAAACACCTGGTCGGAGGTGAGTAGAAATGGACCTCGCATACTTCGGCTTTCACCGCTATCCCTTCGAGCGCAACATCCCCGCAGGCGAGCTCTTCCCCTTTGCCAGCTTCCAGGAGGCGATCGCTCGCCTTAGGTATTTCATCGAAAAGCATGCCATCTCGGTCCTCACGGGGGAGGTCGGCTGTGGGAAAACCACGGTGCTGCGCTCTCTTGCCGCCTCCCTTCCAGACTCGAGGTACAAGCTCATCTACGTGTCAGACCGGAACGTAACCGAGCG
>NZ_JABUEX010000075.1:0-8358 GCF_013314835.1 Syntrophothermus sp. | reverse complement strand
CAATGACGGGGTTGCCGCCCTCTTCGGTTCCGGGTGTTCGAGCCTTGTCCTCTATCCCCGCCTGGAGCGGCTGGGTAAGAAGCGGGGGATTATCGGCCTGACGGATGTCACGGTGAGGGGGTTTTTACCCCCGGAAATCCTGAGCTTTGCCGTGCCCTTCGAACGGGCGCTGGAGATGGAGGCCAGCGTCCCGGGAAGCTTCCTGGAACGCAAAGTCTGGCAGGGAATTCGGTCCAGGCTCCAAACCTAGTGCTTTTGGCGCCTGGTGGTTGCAAAGCCGTTGCTTTAGATGCGAGGGTGGAACTTAAAGAGTTTCAGGAGTTGGTATTGAAGCAATTCGATAATATTTCAGAACAGTTTAAGAAGGTTGCAGATCGCTTGGATTCTCTTGAAAAGGGACAGGACGGGCTGCGGAAACGGCAGGACGAATTGACGGTGAGGGTGGAAGTCCTGGCAAGGGAACAGGCCCAGTTCAAAGCGGAGGCGCTGGCCAGGTTTGACAACCTGCAAAAGCAGACGGATCTCATAGCCGGCCATGTCTTAAATATTCGGGATAAAGTGGACGAGATTGCCGCGCACCAGGAATCCATGTACGAGATTATCGGACGTCATGAGGTCCACATCCAGACCCTGAGAAAGAGGCCAATTTAATTAGAACGGATGGCTCCTAGATCAATTCTCCACCTCGAGCTGCTTCTCCCGGTGCGGCAGGTTGCCTGCCGCCTTTTTTGTTCTCATTTCCAGCTGTCGTCGTTTTCTTTTCTGGCCCCGGTTAGGAGGATCTCGTTTACGCAATATCAGGCAAAGGGCGTTGGAACTGGAGCAGGTAGCCTGGTTTGAGCCCTGCCGGGCCGGGGCTTTTTTTGCGCCCGGATCGCCCCCGGCCGCGGGGTGGCCGGGATTGCGGTGGCGGGGAGAGATAGAGGTGACCGGGTCATTTTCCCGTTGACAGTTTTAACAGGAGGAAATATTATAACATTAAAGTGCATGTTTTAATAAAGCTGCCCGAATGAGTTTTGAAAGGGTGAGCCCATGGTCGATCGCCGGTTTGTCAGGGAAGGTTTTACTCCGGATGTCTGTGAAATTTTCTGTTCCGATGCCGAAAAGGTCAACCGGTTGAAGCAAGAGGTGGCGGTCACTGAGGGCATGTCCCTCTTTTTCAAGGCGCTGGCCGACGATACCAGATTGAAAATCATCTATGCCCTCTCCAAAGAAGAGCTCTGCGTCTGCGATGTGGCCAACCTGATCGGTTCCACCGTCCAGGCCGCTTCTCACCACCTCCGGTTCTTGAGGAATATCGGCCTGGCCAAATACCGCAAGGAAGGGAAAATCGTTTTCTACAGCCTGAAGGACAGGAAGATAGCGGAACTGTTAGAGACGATCATCCACCAACTCAAAGGGGGCCTGGAATGATGCCGGCAGATGCCTTCAAGGTTACGCCCGGGAAGGAAGGAAAGATCGTTTTCAAGCTTTCCGGCCTTACCTGAATCGACTGCGCCGCCAGGTTTGAAAAAGACGTGGCGGCGATCCCTGGAGTTACCAGGGCGGAACTCAATTTCGGCGCCTCCAGGTTGACGGTGGAGGGAAGGTTTGACCCCGAGGCGGTTACCCGGGAAGGCGCCAGGCATGACATCATCGCCCGGCCGGAAGGGGAAGCTCCCGTAGAACAGACCTTCTGGCAGCGGCACAAGCGCCTCCTTATCACCGGTTTGTCTGGGGCCGCCCTCCTGGCGGGCTGGATTGCGAAGTTTACCGGCACTCCGGGCCCTGTCACCATAGCCTTTTTCCTGGCGGCGATGGTGATCGGGGGAGCGGCCACAGCCAGGAAGGCGTTCTTCAGCCTCCAGAGACTTAGCTTTGATATGAACGTGCTGATGACCGTGGCGGTGATCGGCGCGGCGTCGATCGGGGAGTGGTCCGAGGGTGCGGTGGTGGCCTTTCTCTACTCTGTCTCCAACACCCTGGAGTCGTATACCATGGAAAAGGCACGACAATCGATCCGGGAGTTGATGAACATTACCCCCAGGGAGGCGCTGGTCAGGCGCAACGGCAAAGAAATCCTGCTTCCCGTCGACGAAATCCGGGTGGGCGACATCATGATCGTCAGGCCCGGCGAAAAGATCGCCATGGACGGCAGGATTGTCAGAGGAAATTCCGCCGTCGACCAGGCGGCCATTACCGGGGAGTCAATTCCGGTAGAAAAAGGGGTAGGGGACGAGGTCTTCGCAGGCACCCTGAACCAGGAAGGCGCCATCGAGGTTGAAGTAACCAGACTCGTCAACGATACCACCATTGCCAGAATCATTCACATGGTGGCGGAGGCTCAATCCCGGCGCGCTCCGTCCCAGGCCTTTGTGGATCGCTTCGCAGCGGTTTACACTCCTGTCGTCCTGGCGCTGGCGGCGGTTATCGTTCTGCTGCCTCCTCTTGCCTTGGGACAATCCTGGGGCCCCTGGATTTACCGGGGCCTGACCCTGCTGGTGGTTTCCTGCCCGTGCGCTCTGGTGGTATCAACCCCGGTTGCCCTGGTGGCGGCCATCGGCAACGCCGCCCGCAACGGGGTGTTGATTAAAGGCGGCATTCATCTGGAAGAGGCCGGCGCCCTAGCTGTGGTTGCTTTCGACAAAACCGGGACGCTAACGGTCGGGAAGCCGGTGGTGACGGACGTGATCCCCACCGGGGAGCAGGATAAGCGCAGGCTGCTGGCCCTGGCCGCCAGCATCGAGCTGCTTTCCGAACATCCCCTTGCCAGAGCTGTTGTGGCAAAGGCCGGGGAGATGAAGCTCGAGTTGTCCCGGGTGGAGAATTTTCAGGCCATCGCCGGAAAAGGCGCCCGGGCGGAGGTCGCCGGCAGGGTGTATTACATGGGCAGTTCCAGGTTGTTTGAGGAGATCGGGGCCCCGGTGAGCCGGATCAAACCGCTCCTGGAGCCGCTCCAGGAGCAGGGGAAAACGGCGATGATCTTGGGAACCGAAACAGAGATCCTGGGGGTCGTCGCAGTAGCCGATCAGGTTAGGGAGACGAGCAAAAATGCCGTCCGGGAGCTGAAGAGAACCGGTGTGCGAACCGTCCTGCTGACCGGCGATAATGCCGCCACCGCCAAAGCCATTGCGGGGCAGTTGGGGATCGACGAGTTCGAAGCCGATCTGCTGCCCGAAAACAAGGTGGAGGCCGTGAAAAAGCTGATCGAAAAATACGGCAAGGTGGCCATGGTGGGTGACGGGATCAACGACGCTCCCGCTCTGGCATTGGCCACCGTAGGGATCGCCATGGGCGGGGCGGGAACGGACGTCGCCCTGGAAACCGCGGATATCGCCCTGATGGGGGATGACCTGTCCAGACTCCCCTTCTGTATCCGCCTGAGCAAAGCGGCAGTGAGAGTAATTAAGCAGAATGTCGCCTTTGCCCTGATTGTCAAGCTGTCTGCCGTCCTGCTGGTTTTCCCAGGCTGGCTGACCCTCTGGCTGGCCATTCTCGCCGACATGGGGGCCTCGGTGCTGGTGACCCTGAACGGGGTCCGGCTGCTCCGGCTCAAGCCGCAAAACCGGGCAGATGAGAATGATCACCTGTAGAGAGCAGATCCTCGCCTACAACGACGGCCGCGGGCTGGCTCTGGCGCTGGTCTTTGTTGACGGGAAGCTCCGGAACCAGGTAAACGTTTTGAAATACTTCGGGAAGTACCGGCGGGCGTCCGAGCCGGAATAACTGGAGGAAGTTTTTTAAAAACCTTTCGGAAATGGAGAACTTGCGTAGCAGAACCATTTCTGCCTCTGTTTCTGTTTGTTCACAGAGCACCAAAACATGCTCATTCTTAAGAATACTCTCTAATAACCGGCGCTCCGGTCCTTGAAAAACCATCCCAGAGATTAGAACGTTAGTATCAAGCATTACTCTCATGCTTGATCTCCGTAAAGTTCTCTAAAAAGCCGTTCCCGAGCAGCCTCTATTTCCTGCTCGATTTCCCGACGGGTATATCCTTTATCTTTAGCTTCGGCCACCAGGTCTTTCAGGAGTACGTCTAGAGAGGTCACCGGTTCCAGCACTACTTTATTGTTTTCCACGTAGACCCAAAAGACAAACCGCTTCCTGAGCGGCGCAAATTGAAGCGGGCAAACGGTTGCCAGCAGTTACTGGCGGTGCGGGTGGTAACGACGAGGAGGCTTTGTCAAGCGTCAGTAAAAATGTCAGGTAAAATTCGTCAGTGAATTTGTCAGAGATGTGGTATAATTAGACCTGCGCGGAAGAAACGGTTTTCGCCAAGGGTGGTCTGCTGGTGGTTTGTGGGATGTGACTGCGACACCCTTCCTTATTATGCTCAAGTCTTGCTTTAGTTGTTGCTCTGCTGCTCCAGACGCATACTTTTCTTCCTTCTGCTCTTCGAGAGGATAGATGTACCCCTTCCAGGCAACGTACAGAGAGCCTTGAGGAAGCTTGTGAACTTCTACTACCGCCCGGGATATCATTGACCTTTTTAGAGAAGGAAAAAAGATCTTCTTAGGGAATAAAATATCAAGAAGAACAAGGGGTAGGCTTGTGGAAACATTTGATAACAACCCATTCCAACAAAATCAAGACATCATCCAGCCGGTGCTTGAGAATTTAAGCAATTTTTATCGGCTCTGGATCAAGTATGTAAGCTGCTCCGGGGCATATGTCATTACCCCGATTAACAAACAACAGTGCAATTTCTGCCGCCTTGTCCGCAATCATCCGGTAGGCTATCAGCGGTGCCGGGAGACTGCCAGGCGATGTGTTTACCTCGATCCGCACAGGCACCACCTTTTTCCCTGTCATGCCGGTTTGTACGTCCTGGCCGTTCCGTTACAAGGAGAACGGGGCGCTATTGGAGCGCTGGCCACAGGGGAGATAAGAATAGATGACGGCACCGTCGATACCGGCAAGGTCTTGCAGAAGGTTGCGGACCTGGGTTTGAACCGGGAACGTTTGTCGAGATATTACGAAGAAGTGCCGGTTAAAAAGCGCGAAGAGATCCTGCTGCTGGGGGAGACCCTTTATGCCATCAGCAACTGTTTCATCCGGTTGGGATCTGCCCAGGCAAAGGTCAGACAGGCTGAAATAGAAAAGGCCCTGCTGGAATCGGAATTGCGTGCCCTCAGTTCGCAGATCAATCCCCATTTTCTGTTCAATGCCCTTAATACGATCCAGATGTTCTCTTATCTGGAGGGTGCCAGGAAAACGCCGGATATCATCAATGCCCTGAGCAACCTGCTCCGCGCCAGGCTCAGTGTCAACGACCTGCTGACCTCTCTCAGGGATGAGATGGAAGCGGTAAACAGCCTCCTCTTCATCCAAAAAACACGTTTTGAAGACAGGCTTCAGGTGGTGATCGATATCCCCGATGCCCTCCTGGATGCCCGGGTACCGGCCCTGTCGCTGCAGCCCCTGGTGGAAAATGCCCTCATCCACAGATTGGAGCCTTATGAAGGGACCGGCCGCCTGGAGTTGCAGGCGGAAGTGCGGGGCCGGGATCTGATATTTCACGTGAGGGATAACGGTGTCGGAATGACGCCGGAAGAGCTCGCAAAAATCACCGGGAGGCTTAACCGGAAAGAGATATTCGAGGAAGCAGGGGAAATCGGGATAGCGAATGTTCATAAACGCTGCCTCGCCCTTTTCGGCGAAGGCTACGGGATCCGCATCAAAAGCGAAAAGAACAGGGGTACGGAAGTGACGCTCCGGATCCCTTTCACAACCGGAGATGGGCGGAGAAATGAAGATTTTATTGGCAGATGACGAGCCCATCGTTCGCCGCGGGCTCAAGCAGATGATTAAAAACCTTAATTTTTCCTTTGATGCCGTCCTGGAAGCCGCGACAGGTGGGGAGGTGATTGCTTTAACCGGACGGTACCGCCCGGAGATTATCCTGCTCGATGTTAAAATGCCCGGTCTGGATGGGATTGCCGCCGCCCAAAAGATCAAGCAGGTAAACCCTCAAACCAGGATAATCTTTTTGACGGCGTACGCACGCTTTGATTACGCCCGGGCGGCCGTTCGCTGCGGCGCCAAAGACTACCTTGTCAAGCCGGTGCATCCCGACGAACTCAAGCGGGCAATCGGTGCTTGCCTCGAAGAACTATCGGCCGTACGGCCATCTGCAGCTGGGCCTGATGTCGGTTTGACCAGACCACGGCAGCTCGTTAAGTCGGCGGCTGCCTACATTTTGCAGAACTACATGAAGCCGCTGACACTGGAGGAAGTGGCCCGGCAGGTTCACCTCAGCCCCGCCTATTTTTCCTATTTATTTCGCCGGGAGCAGGGACGGACGTTTACGGATTATCTCACGGCCACAAGATTGGATAAGGCCAAAGAACTGCTCAGAACCGATCCCGCCCTTTCTATCTCCGAAGTCGCCGGGCAGGTGGGCTACGAAGATGCCAATTATTTTTCACGCCTGTTTAAGAAAAAAACCGGTTTAACACCCGCCCGCTATAGAAAAAGAAACCAAGTGTAGACAATTCATTTGATATTCCGTACCGGAAATAAATCCGGTTTTTTTTATGTCTTTTTTTTTCGATTTTTATGGGTTCACCTGCCAACCTAAAAATAATCCAGAAGTGCGAAAAGATCGTGCAGTGATTACCAGGAGCAATCTTTCTAAAATTTAAGGCGAAAGAAGGCGGCGCCTTGCCTGGAGGTTTGGAAAGGAGAGATTGTATTGGAAGCAAAGGTGCAGTTGCAGGAACCCGGGATGAAGGGTTTGACAAAGGTTATAAAAAATTTTGCTCCGGCCTGGTTTGCCTCAGTTATGGGGACGGGAATCTTCGCGGTCACCAGCAAATACTATTCCTGCTACTGGCCCTGGTTAAACAACGTGGCAGCCTGGTTATGGGTGATCAACATCATCCTCTTTTGCGCGCTCATTCTTCCCTGGACCCTGCGCTGGTTTTGTTTCACAGAGCAATCCCTGCGCGACCTGCAGCACCCCATTACAGTTACAGGGCAGTTCTACGCCACGATGCCGATCGGGTGTCTGGTGCTGGCGGCAGATTTCCTGGTTATAGGTACCGAATACCTGGGCATGGATTTGGCAGTCAAGATCGCCAAGGTCTGCTGGGTATCGGGGGGGATCCTGGCCCTGGCCTTCGCAGTCATCACACCGGTTATCAATTTGTTCAACCGGGTAACGGTTGCCGACCTGAATCCGGCCTGGTTCATGCCGCCGGTGAGCCTGATAGTGGCTCCCATTGCCGGTGCGAAACTCATTCCCTACTGGCCGCAATCCTTTCAAAAGTTGCTGCTGCTGGTAAATTACGCATCCTGGGGGACCGGCTTCTTTCTCTTCATATTCCTGGCGGTGATCTGTTTCTATAGATTTATTGTTGCTCCACCTCTTCCGGGGGCCTTGATTCCCACCACCTGGATCTACCTGGGGCCCATCGGTGCGGGTACTCTTGCTCTGCTGAATCTGGGAACGGTCAGCGCGCCCTGGCTGGGAAGCCTTGCCCTGCCGGTAATCAAAATTTTCGGTCTGATCTATTGGAGTTTCGGGTTCTGGTGGCTCGTTGTGGCAGGCATTGTTACCCTCACCAATATCCTGCGCAAGAACCTGCCCTTCCCCCTTTCCTGGTGGGCGTTTACCTTTCCGCTCGGCGCCTACGCCGGGGCAACCTACTCAATTGCCACAGGTTTCCAATGCTCACCCCTCAGATTCTACGGGTTTCTTTGCTATTGCCTGCTGGCCTTCTGCTGGCTAACCGTGTTCGGTAAAACGTTTTTCCGGGTCTGTACAGGCGATCTCTTCAAGGGTTAGGAATTGAGGCGATGGGAAACTTGCGGAACACCTGGCTGATTCGGAAAAGATGCCGAAAGAAAGCAGTCGTAATCTGCTTCACGCCTGACATGGTCGGTGAGATCTGCCGGGAGGATGGTGAGGATTCGGCATTCCCTTATCAGTGCGGTGACGTTTCATGAGTTCCCGGTACCTGCAAATATCTTGAGAAAAATGGCTGCGAAGCGGCCTTTTTGCCGTGCTTTTAAAGAGGGCCGGACTGGTCATTGCATTTAGTTTAAGTGTTTAAGGGGTAGGGGTGGTTGCTTCCCATTAATCCTAGATATATGATTGACTTAGTAGAATATCAATGGTATTCTGTAACAAGCAGCGTAAGGCCAGGGTATGTAGGGAGAGGAGGTAGATGGTGATCATACCTGAGAGGTATGCCCGGCAGGCGCTTGTTTCGGAGATCGGTGAGGCCGGCCAGCAGGCGATAAGGCAGTCAAGGGTGGTGGTAATCGGCCTGGGAGCGCTGGGAAGCAACATTGCGAATATTCTCGCCAGGGCCGGGGTGGGTTCCCTTTGCCTGGTGGACAGGGATTTTGTCGACTGGACCAATCTCCAGA
>NZ_JABUEX010000006.1:0-75526 GCF_013314835.1 Syntrophothermus sp. | reverse complement strand
GCCGCATTTACTCTGGATAGCCTTCGGTAGCATGGACTTCGCTTTGTTATGCAAGCTCATCCAACTATCCCTAGCCTGATGCGGTTCCTGTTCGTCGGGCCGGAGGTTTGCCGCCGGCTTCCTTCAGATTCCACCTCGCGATGGACACCCTTGCCTTAGGCTAATGGCTACTGCTACCTTCGCCGCTCGGGACTTCCACCCTATAGCCAGCGCCCATGCCGGGCGCACATAAAAAAGAACCCCGGAATGGGGTTCTTTTTTGTCTTTATATTCTCATATGAGGGGAGGAAGCGCTTACATCATGTCCGGCATTCCGCCCCGAGGCAGGGGTTCTTCTTTCGGCACTTCTGTAACAAGGGTTTCGGTCGTGATCAACATTCCGGCAATACTGGCCGCGTTCTGCAGAGCAGACCGGGTAACCTTGACCGGGTCTATTATACCCGCCTTTATCATGTCTTCGTACTCGCCGGTCAGAGCGTTGAAACCGATTCCGGCCTCCAGTTCTTTCACTTTTTGTACGACCACTGACCCTTCGATACCAGCGTTGTTCGCAATCTGCCGCAGCGGCTCTTCTAGGGCCTTCATCACCAACAGTACGCCGGTGCGCTCGTCTCCATTGGCATCGATGTCTTCCAGCTTCTTCATAATGTTAATAAGAGCCGTTCCTCCTCCGGCCACGATACCCTCTTCTACAGCAGCCTTGGTCGCAGCCAGCGCGTCTTCGATACGGTGTTTCTTCTCCTTCAGCTCTGTTTCGGTAGCCGCACCGACTTGAATAACCGCTACGCCACCCGCGAGCTTAGCCAGCCTTTCTTGAAGTTTTTCCCGGTCGTATTCCGACTTGGTTTCTTCGATCTGCTTCTTTATCTGGTTGATGCGCTCTTTGATGGCCTGCTCGCTGCCAGCGCCGTCAATGATGATGGTCTCGTCTTTCTTGACCCTTACTTGACGCGCCCTACCCATCATGTTGAGGGTAACATTCTCCAGCTTCACTCCCAGTTCTTCGGAGGCCACTTCACCGCCGGTAAGGATTGCGATATCCTGCAGCATAGCTTTTCTTCTTTCACCAAATGCCGGAGCCTTGACCGCGACACAGGTAAAGGTACCCCTCAACTTGTTGACCACCAAAGTAGCAAGGGCTTCTCCTTCCACATCCTCTGCAATCAGCAAAAGCGGCTTGCCGGTCTGTACAACTTTTTCCAGCACAGGCAGGATATCGTTAATGGAAGATATCTTCTTATCGGTAACCAGAATGTAAGGCTCGCTCAGAGTAGCCTCCATTTTGTCTGGATCGGTAATCATGTAAGGAGAGATGTAGCCGCGGTCAAAATTCATACCTTCGACTACTTCCAGAGAAGTTCCTACCGACTGGGATTCTTCTACGGTTATGACCCCATCTCGCCCAACCTTTTCCATGGCATCGGCTATCAGGTCGCCGATCTCGGTGTCTGCTGCTGAGATCGAAGCTACCGAAGCAATCGCCGCCTTGCTTTCTACCGGTTTGCTGATCTCTTTCAAGGCTTCCACTGCTACCTTGACCGCTTTCTCGATACCACGCTTCATGATCATCGGGTTGGCTCCGGCCGCCACGTTCTTCAACCCTTCTTTGATCATGGCCTGGGCCAAAACTGTTGCCGTGGTCGTGCCGTCACCGGCAACATCGTTAGTCTTGGTAGCTACTTCTTTAACCAACTGGCAACCCATGTTTTCCCACGGATCTTCCAGGTCGATGTCCTTGGCGATGGTTACCCCGTCATTGGTAATGGTCGGGGACCCGAATTTCCTCTCCAGAACCACGTTTCTACCCTTGGGCCCGAGTGTGACCTTGACCGCGTTTGCCAGGGTATCTACCCCTTTTTCCAAGGATCTCCTGGCTTCTTCGCTGAACCGTAACTGTTTTGCTGCCATTTCCCTATACCCCCTTCACTTCTCGTCTCATTAGGCTTCGACCTTAGCCAGAATGTCTCTTTCGCTGATTACCAGCAGCTCCTGTCCGTCGATCTTTACCTCAGTACCTGCATACTTTGAGTAAATGACCTTGTCCCCAACAGCAACCTCCATCGGAATCCGCTCGCCGTTGTCCAGGATTCTCCCTGGGCCGACTGCCAATACCTCACCCTGTTGGGGCTTCTCCTTGGCGGTGTCGGGAAGGACGATCCCGCTTGCGGTTTTTTCTTCCGCTGTTTCGATAACCTTCAGAACAATACGGTCGCCTAATGGCTTGAGGTTCACTGCTATACCCCCTTCGCTGATTTTTTGATGATCTCATAACATTATTGTTAGCACTCATTTAACTTGAGTGCTAACATTCACTAATAATATTAGACTACCCGCGAAAACCTGGCAACCTATTGCTTTTCTTTTATCTCTTTGATACTCTCGATTACTATTTTGTACCTAATTCTTTCTCGTTATACCTTCTTTTAACTTCTTCTTTTAAGTTTTTTCTGTCGTCGATCACGCTTGCCCGCATTCGTTTGCCCGTCCCTGTAAAGTTTCCAAGGCATGATCCAAAGCCGGTATGACAGCTTCTAGTGATTCCCTGGCCCCTTTAACGCTGCCCGGCAGGTTTATTATCAGGGTTTTTTTGCGGATCCCGGATATTCCTCGTGAAAGCATAGCCCTAGGCGTTTTTTGCAGGCCGTAGGCTCGCATCGCCTCCCCTATCCCCGGAATCGTTCGCTCCACCACTTCCGCCGTTGCTTCCGGGGTGACATCGCGCGGGGATAACCCTGTCCCGCCCGAAGTGAGGATGATATCTAACCCAAGTTGATCACACCAGGAAATGAGTTTATTGATTATGAGCTCCTTTTCATCGGGAAGAACCTCATAAGCCACCACTTCCGCCCCGATCGAGCTTATCATTTCTTTAATAACCTGGCCGCTCTTGTCCTCCCTCTCTCCTTTTGCCCCTTTGTCGCTTAAAACCAAAATCCCTGCTTTAAACATTTTGAATCACCTCAATTGTATCGCCGGTCCTGACCCAGCCTTCCTCTAACACCCGGGCAAATATACCTTCACGGGGCATCACACAGTCACCCACTTGCACCCTTATGGCGCAGCCTTGGTGACATTCCTTGCCAATCTGGGTAACCTCTAAAAGCACCTTTCCCCCTACCCGCAGTCTGGTCCCGACCGGCAGGTGAAACAGGTCTATCCCTTCTACAGTCAGGTTCTCGGCAAAATCGCCCGGGTTCACATCTACCCCCTTGGCCCGCATCTTGTTGATGCTCTCTATCCCCAGTAAACTGACCTGCCGGTGCCAGGACCCGCTGTGAGCGTCGCCTGCCAAGCCGTGGTCTTTTTTGAAAAACCCCTCACCTACGTTGCTCTTTTTCACTCCCTTTTCCTCGCTCCGGCACACTGCCAAGACCTTGCCCTTCACCTCAATTCCTCCTTTTCGCTTCTTTCCTGACTCTTCCCGGTGGCGAAAGCTCTAATCGGTACCGTCGCTACCGGTTTCCCGTACAAGGTGCCCGCTCTTTCCACCCGTTTTCTCTATCAACTTGACTTCTTTTATAATCATCCACCTGTCCACCGCTTTGCACATATCATAGACGGTCAGAGCCGCAACCGCCGCAGCGGTAAGCGCCTCCATCTCTACCCCTGTTTTGCCTGTGGTTTTGACCTCTGCGGTTATCAGTATCCGTGAGTTCTGCTCGTCAAAACTAAACGTGATATCAACCCCGGTCAGCATGAGAGGATGGCACATCGGTATCAAATCAGGCGTCTTTTTAGCCGCCATAACGCCCGCTACCTGAGCAACGGCCAGCACGTCTCCTTTCTTTACCCCTCCAGTCATTATCAACCGCAGGGTTTCCGGCTGCATTTCCACCACGGCCTGAGCCACTGCCACCCTTACGGTATCCCTCTTTTCGGTAACGTCCACCATCCGGGCCCTTCCCTGTCGGTTGATGTGAGTCAGTTGCAAAGGTCACCCTCCTATCTGGTACATCTTACGGTTTTTTGACCCCCAGCTGGTTTGTCCCATTTTGTGTTCGTTCGGTTTAAGGTTGATAGCCTTGATGAAAAGCTGGAGTATTTCTTCATCGCTCCCGCCCTGTCTCAAAACCTGTTTCAGGTCTATTTCCGTCCGGTCATACAAACACCCGCGCAGTTTGCCATCCGCCGTGAGCCGCAGGCGGTTGCATTCGTGACAAAAATGGTTGCTCATCGGGGATATAAACCCTATCGATCCTTGTCCACCCTCGAGACGGTATGATTTGGCCGGCCCGTTGCCCCGCGAGAGTTTCCAGGGGCTAAGCCGGTATTCCCGTTTAATCATCTCCTGGATCTCGTCACAGGTTATAACCTTGTCCCTGCTCCAAAAACCAAGCTCGCCCACTGGCATGAACTCGATAAACCTGACATGAAGACGGTGGTTATATGCCAACCGGCAAAAGTCCATGATCTCATCATCGTTTATGCCCCTTATCACCACCGTGTTAATCTTGACCGGGTGAAACTCCAACGCCAGAGCGGTTTCGATCGCTCTCAAGGCCTGTTTCAAGCTGCCGTTACGGGTAATAAAACTGTATTTTTCGGGATTCATGGTGTCCAGGCTGACATTCAAACGGTGTAAGCCCGCTTCCTTCAGTTCGCCCGCCATTTCCGGAAACAGAAGGCCATTAGTGGTAATCGCGATATCGTCGATCAAGTCGATGGTGCTGATCATTTGTACCAAACGGGACAGGTTTCGCCTGATCAACGGCTCACCACCGGTCAACCGTACTTTGCGTATGCCAACCCGGGTTCCGGTCTCAATTATCCGGTGGATCTCTTCTAAACTCAGTATTTCGGAGTGCGGTTTCAGCTCTATCCCCGTCTCAGGCATGCAATACCGACAGCGCAGGTTACAGCGGTCGGTAACCGAGACCCGCAGGTAGTTTATCTCCCGCCCCAAACTGTCCAACAATTTCAGTCGCCCTCCCATATCACCTGGCCTGCCAGGCTCATATCATACCCGCCGAACTTCATGACTTCTTCCCTGAATTCCGGACTGCTGATGGTATGTAAAAGTGCGTCCAATGTCTCCTCCTCAATTGCCCCCTTCAAAAAACAAAGGTCATACCTTTCCTGCAGCAGGGGAATGAAATCGAGGTCCAGGGCTCGGGCAGCCGCATATATGCCAACGGCTACGTCAGCCGCATCGTTTTTGACCGCCGCCGCCACTGCCAGGTGGGAGAACTCCTCCCGGTCGTAACCATTGATGAGGCCGGGATCAATTCCCATCTGCTGCAAGAGGTGGTCGAACAAGACCCTGGTCCCTGACCCCCTTTGCCGATTAACGAACCTGACACCTGACCCGGCCAGATCGTCCACTCCTCGAACGCCGAGAGGATTTCCCTTCTTCACCAAGAGCCCCTGTTCTCGCAGTACCAGGTTTACCAACACAGGTTTGCTCCCACCCAAATACCTGTTTACATAACTCACGTTGTACTCTCCCGTTTTGGGATCAAGAAGATGCATCCCGGCAAAATGGGATTCCCGGTGCTTTAAAGCTACTAGTCCGCCCATGCTCCCTACATTGGTACAAGCCAGCCTGAGCCCGAATTTACGGTTGAGGATGTCACCTAACCAGTCGACAGCGATGTCGTGGCTCCCGATTACGATCAACGTCTTCTCTATAATGTCCCAGTCGCGCTTCAGACTCACAGCCACTTTTTCCCCGGCCTCGAACCCCTCGACCCCTCGTGGAACCCGTACAACCCCATCGGCTTTGACTAAAGTGGTGGTCAAACCTGCCCCCCGTCCCAGCGGGTACGCTATCAGTTCCCCTCCTACCTTCCCCAAGTTTACCTGAACGAATTCATCCACCCCCATGCTCGAAGCCAGTTTCCTGGAGATCTTGGCTTCGACCTCCTGATTGGGAGGCGTTCGCAAGCCTTGTTTACGGTAGATAAGAGGACGAGCCAAAAGCTCAAAAACCAATGCCGCCGAGACCGGGTAACCCGGAACCCCTATAACCGGTTTTCCCTCAATCAAGCCCAAAATTGCCGGTTTCCCAGGTTTGGTAGCTAACCCGTGCACGAGAAGCCGTCCCGCTTCTTGGACTATTTCCGCGGTAAAATCCTCTCGCCCCGCAGAAGAACCAGAACAGACTACGATGATATCCGTCTGGCTGGCACATCTTAACACGGCTTCCTTTATCTTTTCCTTGTCATCAGCCACCAGTGGATAGCGGCACGGTTCTGCTCCCCATTTTCTGCACAACGAGGCCAGCATACGGCTGTTCGATTCGATAATCTCTCCTGGCTCCGGTTCCTTCCCTCCTGGTTCGACCAACTCGGTTCCTGTGGGGATTATGCCTACCCGCGGTTTCTTCACCACCTGAACTTTTGTCACTCCTGAAGTGAGCATAGCTCCGATCTCGTAAGCTCCAATAACGTACAAAGAAGGGATAATCATTTGAGAAGCGATAACATCTTCGCCCACGGAACGGATATGCTGCCAAGGAACAGCCGGAGCTATGATCTCTGCTTCATCATGGCTCAAAAAGTTCACGTCTTCGATCATTATGACCGCGTCAAACTCTCTAGGAACGTAGTCTCCCGTATCAACCTCTATGAACTGTTCTCCCCGCTTAAGGACAATCGGACTGGTATCGGACGCGGAAAAGGTATCCTTCGCCTTAACAGCGATACCATCCATGGCTGACGCGCTGTAGTGTGGGGAAGATCTTTTGGCAACCACAGGAACAACGGTAATACGCCCCAGAGCATCCTCTACATCAACCTCTTCTCCCTCAAGCACAAAAAAGCCCGCATTTTCTAACTCCGTCCATAAGAGCGCAAATGCTTCTTCCAGCGGCTTGTTGTCGATGTACACTCTTCTAACCATAAGTCCGTCTCCCTGCTTTCAGTGTTGGTTCAACCTAAAACAAGGTCACCACAACCGGCTCCCCTGCCTTAATCCCTTGTTTCTCATACGGAATATGTACATATCCGTCTGCCTGGGCCATGATTTTGATCAAACCCGATTTACCGTAAACCGGCGTAGCCACCAGGCCTTCGCTTTCATCCCTCAGTGATACCCGCAAGTAATCGTCTCGACCGGCCTGAGAAGCTACGGCAGATTTCATCACAGCCCGCACCTTTACAGGATCAGGTGCTCCCAGAAGCGGCCGGCATAGCAACAAGAACATCATGTAGCAAGCGACTGGGTGACCTGGCAACCCTACCACCAGTCTATCATCGACCCGTACCGCCATGGTCGGCTTACCGGGGCGAGCGGCTATGCCATGAAACAGAAGCTCCGCTCCAGGTAATGACATCAGGATTTCCAAGCTGAGATCGCGGTACCCCACGGAACTCCCGCCAGATAACAGCACCAAGCGGTTATCATGTAGAGCCTTGTCCAACACCTCGCGTAGTCTCCCCGCATCGTCTGGGATAATGCCATACAATTGTGGGCGACCCCCAGCCTCCAGGACCGCTCCCTTCAAGCTATAAGAGTTGACGTCCCTAACCTGGCCCGGCCCCGGTACTTCCTCTATTGGTAGGATCTCGTCACCGCTCGATATTATGCCCACGCCTTCCCGGCAAAAAACGGAGACGCGCACTATGCCTAACGAGGCCAGGACACCTAAATCCTGCGGTCGTAGCCAATGCCCTCCCCGACAAACAACCTCCCCCTGCCTGACGTCCTCTCCTACTCTAACCACGTTCTCGCCGGGACCAACCGGCCTGTTGATCAGAACCGTGTCGTCTCCCAAACGCTCGGTATATTCCACCATCACCGCCGCATCTGCTCCAGGTGGCAACATACCGCCTGTCGGTATCCAGGCACATTCACCGGTTTCGACAACGATATCCGGTTCCGCTCCCATAAGAATTTCTCCCTTATAAGTCAAAAAGCCGGGCATCGATTCGCTGCTTCCGAAGGTATCTTGCGCTTTCACCGCATACCCGTCTACGGTCGACCTTGGAAAAGAAGGAATATTCTCCCGGCTGACAACATCCGTGGCCAAAACCCGCCCCAAGGCCTCGCCTAACTCAACCTCTTCAATCCTGGGGAGAGGAAAACTCGATCTTAATAAGGCCTGAGCTTCCTCAATCCGGACCACCTTAAAAAACTCCGGCAACTCTTGTCCACCTCTCTGCTTGAATTAGCACCTGATAGACGCAGATGAACGCTGATTTGCACCGATAGGAATAAGCTGTCATTTGGCTTCCCATAGAATAACCGCTCAAAAAAGCCGTTCCGAACCCAAACACATCCTGCTTCTCGCGCGAACAATTAACGTTTCATGCCCAAATAATCTGTGCCTTGGTCTGGCTGAATGTCAACCAGACTAACGCCGATTCCATCTGGTTTACTATGCACACCCCGTTAATTGGCAGCCACCTTCACTTTGATTTATACGCTGACCTAATCCCTCTTGCTGTAACGCTATACTAAAAGCATCCCAGTTCACAGGCGAAGATCTTTATTTTGAGTTCATCGCATATCTCCCCTACTTCCCGCGGAGACACCTGTAACTCTTCTGCCACCTTACGGGCCTGGGTACAGCTGATCCGCCCGCCGGGAGCTACTTCCCTCAATTTTTGGGCAATCTCGGCTTTCCTGTCCATCCCTTACCCTCCTTGCAAAAAAAATAGACACTCGGAAAGAGCGCCCTCAGTTTACCAGCGGCTCCTTTCCATATGGGAGGCTTACCCGTTTCCAGGTAAACCCTGTCGCCTGGCTGCCGTAGCGGGAAGGCACCCGCCTTAGGACCACCGGGTCGGAGACCGAGTATCCATTTTTCTGCATTATACTACAAAAGTCGGATTGGCCCAAGCCAAACCCGAAAATGAGTCCTGACTGCCCTCGAGTTGATTATCCTGCCCACCAGCCTTAGAATATCGATAGCAGCTACTATCGGTATAAGTTTGAGAGGCCCAAAGACCCTCAAAGATGAAAAAGCGAAGGCAAGCCTCTCTGCAGGGTAGGATAGGAGTTTTGGCTGCGTGGGAGTAGTTGATACTTTATGAGGACAACTCGTCTGTTGATAATAGCGGTTATTATCCTGCTTTACGGGATTATGAACTATTACATCGGCAAGCGGCTCTGGGCGCTTGCGTCCCCTTTACTTTTACCCGGTTCCCCGGTACTTTTCTGGTCATTTTTCTGGCTGGTTGCCTTCTCCTATCTTGCGGCCCGGGTAGCTGGCCCGTACCTGCCCCCGCGCCTTGCGTCTGCTCTGGTCATCGTCGGTTCGTACTGGTTGGCTGCCATGTTTTACCTCTTTCTCCTCCTGGGACTGGGGGATACCATTCGCCTGATAGGATCCTACGCCGGATTTGTTAGCCCGTCACCCTCCGAAGCTCACCTTACTACCTCGGTTGCCCTCTTTATGACCTTAGGAATTGTAGGATATGGGGTCTGGAATGCTCAGAACCCACGCGTCACCTATCATGAGGTAAGAATCCCTAAAGCTAGTCCTGAGCTCGATAAACTGCGTATAGTGATGGTATCAGATGTGCACCTGGGAACCATAATCGGTCCCAAAAGGCTCTCCCATCTGGTAACTACGGTCAACCACTTAGATCCCGACCTTGTCCTTCTCCCGGGAGACATTGTCGATGACCATCCTGGACCTTGGCCCGAGCACAACGTAGTAGAATTACTGAGCCAGCTTAAGACCAGGTACGGAACCTACGCGGTTCTGGGCAATCACGAATACATCGGAGGTAGGGTTGAAGAAACCATCAATCTCCTCGAAAAGGCTGGAATAACTGTCCTCTGCGATGATGTCGTCCTGGTCAAAAACAGCTTTTATCTGGCCGGGCGTAATGAAAAACTTGCCCTGATAATGGCTGGCAAAACCCGCGTTCCTTTGGCCCGGATCCTTGCCGGAATTGACCGTTCTCGCCCGATAATCCTGATGGACCACCAGCCCATTGACCTGGACGAGGCCTTAAATGAAGGGGTTGACCTGCAACTGTCCGGCCACACCCATCTGGGTCAGCTGTTTCCCAACCGGTTTGTAACCCGCAGGGTGTATGAAGTCGACTGGGGCTACCTGCGTAAGGACAATCTTCAGGTTATAGTGTCCTGCGGCTTCGGGACTTGGGGGCCTCCTATACGCGTGGGCAACCACCCTGAGATTGTCGTGATCAATGTGAGGTTTGGTTGTAACTAGGCAGGCTTTACTGAGTCTTGGTTATGGCCTTGTGCGACTTTCTTTTTCTGACGCTATGGTGTTTGAAGTCACATGTCGTCCATGCTACGCCTACCGATGTCCATTTTCGCACGGAATTACCCCCCGTTCGGTGACCAGATAAGCCAAGCGGTGGTCATGGGGATAGTAAGGAATCTCGTCGGCTACCTGCAGGCTGTGGGCTACCCCTATGGTCAGAGTCCCTGGTCTTAACTCGGGAAGGAAACGGTCATAATAACCCTTGCCATAACCCAAACGGTACCCGCGCATATCAAAAGCGAGCCCAGGTACTATGACGGCATCAATCAATTCTGGCGGAAAAGAATCCCCTTCGGGCTCCATAAGACCAAACCTTCCTTTTCTCAAGCCCTCTTCGCCGATGAATCTCACCGCCACCAAACGGTTCGTGACCGTTTCTATTCGCGGCAAAACGACCACCTTACCCTGACTCAAGCATTGCTCCAAAAAAGGCCAGACATCTATCTCGTTGTCGATGGCGATATATCCCATGATGACAGAAGCCTTGAGCAGGGGTGTCATGTGTGATAGGTGCTCAACCACGGCCCGGCTGTTTCTTTCAACTTCCGTCGTAGATAAACCCTCGCGCAGCCGCCGTTTTTCGCCGCGTATGCTCTGTCGCCTGTTTTCAGCCATGCCGAATGCCCCGCTTTAGCACCATGTAAAAGGGCAGCGTTAACAATATTGCCGCCAAGGCCGTAACCTGGCCTACGGTCAAACCTGCCCACAATACCAGGTTCTCTCGCCAGAACTCGATAATAAACCTTATCAGGGCATAGCCAGCCACGTAGCAAAGAAATACCTGTCCGGAGAAATGTCGCCGGGAGTAGAGCCAAGAAAGAAACACGAAAAGGCCCAAGGCCGCTAGGGAACTGTAGATCTGGGTCGGGTGTCGCGCCACTCCACCAATCCCCGGGAAAACGACCCCCCACGGCAAACTGGTCGGCTTGCCGTAACAGCATCCGTTTAAAAAGCACCCTACGCGTCCGATAGCATAAGCCAGAGCCAGATAAGGAGCAGCCATGTCGGCCACCTCCCAGAAGGGCATCTTTTGTCTCCAAAGATAGACAATCCCACCAACGAGACCACCTAAGAAGGAGCCGTAAAACACCAGCCCTCCCCCTTGCAGATCAAAAAACATCAGCGGGTTTTCTAAGAAAGCGTCCCAAGCGTAAAAAACGACGTAGAACAGGCGAGAACCGATTAACCCGCTTATAACCGCAACCAGAGCCAGGTCATAAAGCTTCTCTTCCGGATACCCGTTCTGTTTGAACATCCTCCGCATCCCGACAACGGCCACGGCAATGCCTAAAGCCATCATGAAGCCGTACGAGTAAACGGAAACCTTTCCTATTTTGAATAAAATGGGGTGCATCTCAGATACTCCTTTGTTTCACAGATATTCACAGGCAAAAATCCCTACATTACTGGGCAAACGACTGTTTAGTGAAAAACACTGTCCCAAAGTCTTTGCCAATAGCCGACAAGAGTTATTAACAGAGTTATCCACAGTATCCACAGACTTTCCTCACAAGGATCAAAGTCCTGGGTATGCGTTCAAACTCAAGGGCGCAGGTTTATCCAGTTCCAGCCGATATGCAGCACAGGATGCGATCATGGCCGCGTTGTCAGTACACAGGGCAATCGGAGGATAAAACAAGTTCAGACTCGTTTCCTGACACCGGTTCGACAGCCTTTCCCGCAACAATCTGTTGGCCGCTACCCCCCCGGCCAAAAGTACGGTCCTAACCCCTCGAGACCTGGCTGCGGCTACCGTCTTCTCTACCAAGACCTCGACCACGGCCGCTTGAAACTCGGCCGCCAGGTGATTGACGTTAAGCTCTTGCCCCGATTTCTTCAATTTGGTCCAAAGGTTCATGGTGGCGGTTTTAAGCCCGCTGAAACTGAATTCGAACTCGTCTTTTCCCAGGTATGCCCTTGGGAGATGGTAAACCCCTTCGCTTCCCTGCCGGGCCGCTTTCTCTATCGCCGGCCCCCCAGGATAGCCTAAATTCAAAAAGCGGGCAATCTTGTCAAAAGCTTCGCCCGCAGCATCGTCCCTGGTCTGTCCCATCACCTCCATATCCCCGTGGGTTCGCATATAAACCAGGCTGGTGTGTCCACCCGAGACTATCAAACACACCAAGGGGAACTCTATCCCTTCATGTTCCAAGAAATTCGCATAAATATGCCCTTCCAAATGGTTTATAGCCAGCAAAGGCTTATCCAACGCGTAGGCAAGGCCTTTCGCGAAAGACACACCTACTAGCAACGCCCCGATCAGCCCAGGACGGTTGGTAACCGCGATGACGTCTACATCCTGATAGTTAAGGCCGGATTTTTTCATGCATTCTTCCACTACCGGACCTATATTCTCTATGTGTTTACGCGAAGCCACTTCGGGTACAACCCCGCCAAATCTCTGGTGCACTGCCACCTGCGATTGCACAACGTTAGCCAGGATCTCCCGCCCACCTCTGACCAACGCGGCCCCAGTATCGTCGCACGACGTTTCAATCCCTAATATTACCAGTTCTTTCTCCACCACTTATAATCCCACCACCCACCACTGTCTACACGAACCCATCTCAGAAAAGCAACTTCTCCATGACGATGGCATCTTCTCCTGTATCGGAATAATACTGCCTACGCAGGCCTATAGGCAAAAAATTTAGCTTCCTGTACAACCTCAGGGCTGGCAGGTTGCTGGGCCTAACTTCCAAAGTCATTCTCCGGACTCCGCGAATCATGGCCAAAGCAATAAGAGCATTCAATAAAATCTCTCCCACTCCTTGCCCCCGCCAGTCAGGGTGAACCGCCACGTTTGTGATATGCCCTTCATCGATAATCAGCCATATCCCCGCATACCCCACTACCTGTCCTTCGTGGTCACCCACTATATAGTGAGCCAAACGGTTCTGCATCTCCCCTTCATAGGACTCCCTCGACCACGGGGTAGGAAAAGAGACCTCCTCGATTGACATAACCTGGTCAAGATCCTCGGGCTCCATCTTTCGAATCTCCACGCAGAACCACCTCACATACCTCCCAACCCCAGCCGGGTCTCTGCCTCCGACAGTCTTATGTAGACCGGTACGATCGACCTGGCATCGTCGATCCCACCCCCGCGCAACTTGTGCCAAGCTAACAGCCCCACGCTTGAAGCCCTGGGAAAAGCCAGGTTGCCAGGTACCCATACAGCTACATCCCCGAGAGTCTGCTGGAGAAATTCCCGGTACCTGACAGCTCCATCACCGAGAAAAACCACTCCATCTGTTGCCCTGGTTCTCACATCATCGACCAAGGCCCGGGGTGAACACACCCGATACCTGTCCACCAGTTCCATGCATGACCCATCGCTTTTATAAAAAGCAGTATACACCTCATCTTTGCGCGCATCCAGCACCGGGCAAACCGTACCCCGGAAAAGACAAGCATTATAGGCCAACGCATCGAGGGTCGGTATCCCTACGATCGGTTTCCCGCTGCCCATAGCCAACCCCTTAGCTGTAGCTAAGCCGATACGGAGCCCGGTGAATGAGCCCGGGCCGATGCTGACAGCTACCGCATCGATCTGGTTCAGGCCAACTTCGCACTCCTTCAAGACCTCGTCTACCATGACCATTAGGGTCTGGGAATGGGTCTGCCGGTAATGCAGGAATATCTCCTTTTGCACCTTCCCCTCACTGATCAGGGCAACCCCCGCTACCCGGGTCGCAGTTTCCAAAGCCAACACTAACAATTGTCTTCAGCTCCCCCACTCTACCCTCATACCTCTTGCCTTTCCCAGTTATAGTCACTAAGCGTGGTCCTTCGTAATCATCGTCCACCAAATCAATCTTTATAATTAACGCCCTGCCGGGCAATTCTCTCGACAACCGCTCCGGCCACTCTATTAGGACTATACCTTCTTTCTCCAGGTAGTCTTCGATCCCGATATCATAAAAGTCCTTTTCTTCTAGACGATAAAAATCGCAATGATATACAGGAATTCTTCCCTGGTAAACGTTGATTAGCGCAAAAGTTGGGCTGGTCACTCGTCCCGCATAGCCTAGCCCTCGAACTATACCCTGGGCCAGAGTGGTTTTGCCTGCCCCTAACTCGCCCATCAAGTAGACGGTGTCTCCCGGCACTAACCTTTTGGCTATTAGCTCTCCTAGTTGCAGCATGGATTCGGTGTCTCGTACCAACACTTTCAGCCCAGCTCACCTCGTTTTAGCTGCTGGTATTTATCTCTTATCAGTTTAAAGTCCTCCCAAGCCGGCCTTTTCAGCCTGGGATCACGGAGTAAGGCAGCGGGGTGGTAAACGGCCATCATCCACACGTCACCGCGCTTGAACCACTGCCCGTGGATCCCGGCCATGGTAGCCTTGGCCTCTATTACCGTCCTGGTCGCCAAAAGCCCCAAACAGACGATTATGCGCGGGCTCATCAGCCTTATCTGGGCCTCTAACCATCCCCTGCAGGCAGCCACTTCATCCGGATTTGGTAAGCGGTTGCCTGGAGGCCGGCACTTGACGATATTGGTGATATAAACCTCATCCCGGCGGATAGCACACGCTTCCAGGATGCGGTCCAGCAATTGCCCGGCAGGCCCCACAAACGGCCGCCCCTGCTCGTCTTCAACCTGCCCCGGCCCCTCTCCTACCAGCATCAGATCCGCTTTCTGATCCCCCTCTCCGAAGACCACCTGTCGGCAGCCGGAACGCAGTCGGCAGCGACTGCAGGCTCCCGCCCTGGCAGCCAGTTCTTCCTGGCTGCTGATCTCTAAGAATGATTCTTCCCTTTTGACCCCGGGCAGAAACGCAAAATAGTGGTCTTGTCCCCATTCCGGTCGTACCGGTTCTATCTCGGGAAAAAGTGTCAGCTCCTCTCCGCTCATCGTACCCTCCCGCTTCCGTTTCTTCCTAGCTTGCGCTTTTGGCTAGTCCCGCTACGACATACGCTGACATCGTCGGTCGGCGTTAACTTAATTTTATGCCTTGTTTTATCAATCTTCCACCCCGTTATCGAACAGCGCCTGGTTTAAGGCCAGGTTACACCCTGCTAAACTTTTAAACCCTCTTTGAATGAAAAAGGATTTTTCTTTTATACGTCAAAATATAAATAGTACAAGTCCAAAAAATCGGCAGCTATAATCGCTGTCGTGTTACCTTGAAAGGAGGTGAAATGTATGAGTAGAAAGATAGTCATTAAAGCCATCTCTAATTCACCCGGTGGTAAAGACCCTAACTTCAGGCTAACCGACGAGTGGGTATGCATTAAAAACGAAGGAACCACTACGGAGAACATGGCTAACTGGATCCTCCTGAACCGTAAACCTGACAACAAGCACTATTACCATTTCCACTTCCCAGCCCGTGTAGGCAACCGTCCTATGGAGCTGAAACCGGGTCAATCCGTTTACGTTATAACCGGACATGGTGAAGACGCTTTCGTACCAGGGGATGAGAGTGGACCGGGTCAATTTTTCTTCTATCGCAACTTCGACCATTTTATCTGGAATGAGCCAGGCGACAAAGCCTTGCTATACAGTTACAACCATCCGACAGTTGACAAAGAGAGCTTCGAGCTGGTGAGCAGTAAGGTTATCACCGAGTAGCAAGAATCAAGAATATATCGAGAACATAAGTCATAAAGCTACGGTCTGCTACCGTAGCTTTTGTCTTTTTCTTTTTGTGCTCATTTCCTCAAGATTCCTAAGGTCATACAAGGAACAGCGAGCAGGCCTTCCTTTTTCCAATAAGGCGTGTCTTGATAAAACCGGCACATGCGGTGTAAAGCATCCGAAAGATCCTTATAAACTCGAGGCCCGAGACTTTTGTCTGCGTACTTTACTACCATCAAAGGCCCCTTTTTCAACAACAGATCCTTTGACCTCGAATAACTCCTAACTCTGCACACGACGCTGTTGTCCCGCTGCCTAACCAACGTAACCCTATGTTTCTCCGCTGGCATAGACAAGTGGTCGACTATTGCCAGTCGGTCATACTCCCATAAGTCGTTCCCAGTTTCCTCCCTCCCGGCCGTTTGGTTATTCTTTATCAGCCCGTTGAAAAGAATCCGAGCCGAGGTCAAAATACGGTCAGCCATTGGTCCTTCGCCAGCGTCATGCAAAAGCCTAGCCAAAAAAGTGACATAGAACATACGAATGAGCTTCATCTGGTCCATGGCTCTGCCTTCACCCGAAGGCTCAAGTTTGAGTGAACACTGGTGCTCACTACCAATTATAAGATCTGCCCGAAGCATCTCTTGCGAGCGCGAAAACCAAGACATATCTTGCAACCCCTTTTTCTGCAGTGTATCCGTTTAGCTGTACCGCTAAATATACTAACAGATCGTGGGGGGTGCAGTCTAATTGCTTAAAACCAGGTTATCGTTTTCCCATTTTTCTGCGGTTTCCGGAAAACGGGCAGACGGGGCTTGCCGAGAGATGCTACCGAAACAGGACATTGCATATATAGATAGAAGCTAATAGACCACTAATGTCAGCGGTTAGGCCCGTAACAATCGAGTAACGGTAACGCTTTACCCCTACTGAACCGAAGTAAATCGTTAAAACAAAAAAAGTCGTATCGGTTGAACCCTGCATTGTCGAAGCTAAGCGACCGATAAAAGAATCGGGACCGTAAACCCGCATTAGTTCCGTTGCCAATCCTAGTACTCCGCTTCCCGATAAGGGACGCATGATGGCCAAGGGCAAAACTTCAGCTGGCGTACCTATTGCTGTCAACAGCGGGCTCAATGCTTTCACCAGATGATCCATGGCCCCCGAAGCCCTGAAAACGGAAATCGCCACCATCATCCCAACCAAGAATGGGATAATCTTAACAGCGGTTACAAAACCCTCCTCGGCCCCTTCGACGAATGCTTCGTAAACCGGAACCTTTTTTAGCGAGCCATAAAGAGGAATGCAAATGAGGATAAGAGGAATCGCCCACTTGGATACCTGGGTGAGAAAGTCAATCAGCACGGTTTTTCCTCCCCCAGCAGCTCCTGGTGCGGAAAAGGTAGTCCACCGTCACCGCCAGCAACATCGAGCAAGAAGTGGCGAAGATCGTGGCCCCCACGATTTCAGTGGGATTGGCAGAACCAAAAGAGGCCCTTATCCCGATGATGGTGGCAGGTATAAAGGTGATGCACGAAGTGTTGAGTGCCAGGAAGGTACACATGGCCTCCGAAGCTTCATCGGAATCGCGGTTCAGCTCCTGTAACCCTCGCATAGCCTTCATTCCAAAAGGAGTCGCTGCGTTGCCCAGCCCCAGCATATTCGCAGATAGATTAAGAATTATTGCGCCCATAGCAGGATGACTCGGAGGCACCGAAGGAAACAACTTGACCATCAGCGGGCGAAGCCCCCAGGCCAAAGCCTCTACCAGGCCGGCTTTTTCTGCGATTCGCATTATGCCTAACCATAAGGCCATGACCCCTACCAGGTCAAAGCAGACCTCGACCGCCCCCCGAGCAGCGCCCAAAGCCGCTTCGGTAACAACCTCGACCTGGCCGTTCAAAGCGGCTACTAAAACCCCACCCGCCAGCAAGGCCAGCCAGATGACATTAAGCACCTCAACCCCCCCCAGCCTCTCTCTTCCCTACAGGTTATGAGGCTGAGTTGGGAATAAGAACTCTGCTAACTAGCGGGCCTCGCTCACTTCAGTGAATAGAAGACTCTTACAACAACCGACTTGCCTTGTCCGTTCTTTTAAAGTTCCAACAAGCTGACGGGAACTCTTAATGCCACTAACCCGGAGATACCTGCTTTTCTTTACGGCTGAGCATAGTCTCTATCCGGTTCAGCACTTCTGGGGCAAGATCCATCAGCCGTAAGGCCAGTTGGTTCCCTTTAACCGATAGCAGCCTGATATCGCTATTAGGGCGAACTACCAGAAAACCTATCGGTTTTATCGAAACCCCACCGCCGCTTCCGCCCGCAAAGGGCATGATATCATTTCCTTTCACGTCAGAAACCTCGTATTCCCCCCCACCTGCCGCAAAACCGAAGGCGACTTGAGATAGAGGGATGATAACCGTACCGTCGTTGGCCTCCACCGCGTCCCCGACCACGGTATTGACGTCTACCATCTGCTTTATGTTCTCCATAGCAGTGGTCATCAGACCCTCAATGGGATGAGGACGCAAAATTGGCGTTTGCGTTTCGTTTGTAGACATGGCAGCCCTCCTTAATATCAAAAACGTACTCTTTCTTTCATGGTTAGTATGGGCCTAAAAAAAAGTAGGTATTCCATTATCTCCATTATCGTCTACTGTTTGCAAAGCAACCCCCATTTTGCGCGGAGATTTGAAAATGACAGCAGTAAGGTTTCTTGTCATACTCTTCCATGGTTTGGTAAAATAGAAATGGCCTTGACATGAGGCCGAATGCTATGAATAGACGAAACCTCAGCGGAATCTAAGACGAGGAGGGTCTGAAGTGGAGTTCTACGAAGTAATTCATTCCCGTCGTGCGGTTCGCCAGTACCGCCCCGACCCGGTGCCGAAGGAAGTGCTGCAGAGGATACTGGATGCGGCTAACTGGGCACCCTCGGGGATGAACAGGCAACAGTGGTATTTCGTTGTGGCTTCTGGAGAAAAGAAGAAGGCACTGGGAGCGAGCTATGCCAAAATCGCGGAGAGATACACGGCCAGGTGGGATGATGCCGAGCGCCGCAAGCAGTTCATCGAGTTTGCCCAGACATACGGCGGCGCCCCTGTGGTGATAGTGGCACTCACGGACGCTGCTGGTGACCCGGCTACCAGGAAGATGAACCTGGAAAGCGTGAGCGCGGCGTTTGAAAACCTGCTCTTGGCCGCCTGCGCGGAAGGGCTAGGTAGTTGCTGGATGACGGGGCCTCTTCAAGACGAAGCTTCGCTGCGGCAGATACTTAACATCCCGGACGATAAAGAAATCGTAGCTGTAACCCCTATAGGCTACCCCGCCTTTCAACCACCGGCTCCACCCCGCTTGGATCCGGAGCTCAAAGAGAAAGTCCTGTGGGTAGAGTAACCGGTCGCAGACGTCGACTAGTAAGGGGTGCTCCCCCTTTCTTTCTTCTTTCACCAACTTCAAATAGGTCTTGATGGCAACGCCTTTTGTCATGCTTGCCCGAGTCCGGGTGGGAAGCCTGTACATTGCATCGAATACCAATAGATGATTCTGTAGACGGGAGATATAGGAGCATGATCAAGGCAGTATTGTTCGATCTTGATGGAACTCTCTTAGACATCGACATGGATATCTTTATACAGAATTACTTCAAGTTAATGGTTGAAATGGCTCGGCACCGCGGTCTGCCTTATCAGGATCTGCCGAAGAAGATTATGATAGCCACTGAGGCTATGATAAGAGACAAGGATCCGAATAGAACCAATAAGGAAGTATTTGAAAGCGTCTTTTATCAGATCTGCGAAGCAGACCCGAACCTTATGGCCGCGTTTTTCAACGATTTTTACAAAGAGGCCTTCCCACGCCTTTCGAGTCTGGCTGCTCCTATGCAAGGCGCGGCAGAAGTGGTAGCCAAAGCTTTTGAACAAGGCTTTAAAGTAGCAATCGCCACAAACGCGATTTTCCCCTACTCTGCCATTAACGAGCGCTTGAAATGGGCACAATGTCACGATTTCCCTTATGAACTAGTTACGACCTATGAGAACATGTACTTCTGCAAACCACACCACGAATACTACCTGGACATATGTCGCCTTCTCGGAGTCCAACCCCATGAGTGTCTAATGGTCGGTAACGATGTAGCCGAAGACCTGGTAGCTGGGGAAGTAGGAATGGAGACTTTTTTGTGCCGGAAGAGAATACTGAACGAAGGAGCAAGGCGAATCAAGCCGAGTTATGAAGGTGACCTACTCCTACTTTACCGCTTGCTTAGTGAAACTTAGCCTCTTGGGCAAAGCGAAGAACCCGGGTTGCGCCTGATTTGCGCTTTGTGCTATAGGCCTATGTGATAGTGGAAAGGCATTCTTCCTATGTGTCGGGCCAATTGCCAAGCCGCCGGAGCTTTGGCAAACACCAAGCCGGCCACTACAACCCCTATGACTGCACCGGCTAACACTTCTTTCGGATCATGCCCGACCGGATAAGGCGGAATATCGGTGGGGCGGTCGGCTCCTTCCGTTTTCTCGACTATCTGCCGTAATATCTGAGAATGTTTTCCGGCAACGCGTCGGACACCCATAGCGTCGTGCAGCACAATAAGTGCAAACACCAAAGCCAAGGCAAATTCATCCGAATTGTAGCCCAACGTAAACCCAATCCCCGCAACAAGTGCGACGACCATCGCACTGTGGGCACTAGGCATACCACCATCACTGAACAACCAGTACCAACGCCAACACCTTTCCTTCAGGTACATGTAAACTCCTTTGATAAGCTGGGTTACCCCGCAAGCAGTAAGCGGAGCCACGATCAGTTTATGATTGGTAAGCCATCCCCTTAGAAACTCACCCAACATATTCATTTCCTCCCCTAACAGGTTCCCCGGTCGGATGCAGACAAACTCGCATACGGTTCAGGAAAGAATAACATCGGCAATTCTACCAATCGCCACCCCCTGTGCCGCAACTCCGAGATTATCACAGGCAAAGCAGTTAGCAGTGCCCTCGGCCGGTGTGGGACAAAGCTTCCGTCATGGCAGAGGACAATTCCACCTTCCAGGTGCCGGCAGGTTAGTACCCGGCGAATAATGTACTGCGGTCTAATTCCCAACACCCAATCCCGGCTGTCACAGGACCACCGTACCACCTCCATCTGCAACTGTCGTGCAGCCTCCACCGTCCAACGGTTAACCAGGCCCCAAGGAGGCCGGTAATAACGGGGCGCTTGGCCGGTGGTTTCTTTTAATATTTCTACCGCCCTCCTCATTTCCCCAAACGTACCTCCCCGGGTCAGCGTCAGATGGGGCTGGTGCCTTACGCCGTGACTTGCTACGTGGTGACCATCCCGCAAGATGGCCTCTATTATCCCTGGGTAACGCTGAGCCTTCGTCGACAAAACGAAAAACGTCGCCTGTACTTTGTAACTACGCAAAATCTCCAGTATCCTCGGGGTATAAATAGGATCGGGCCCATCGTCAAAGGTTAAGGCCACCTTGCCCGCTCCGCTCAAGCTCTTACTAAGAATCTCTGGCCCGGAAAAAAGCTCCGGAACGGAAGCTTCTTTACCAACCACCAGCCCCCACCCCAGTTTTACTCAACTAGTTCCGCAATTGCCGCCGCGGCATCGAAAGCCGCCCGGGGACGAGCCAGTTTGCGAATAGCAGCGCTGAGTGATGCCGCCAGCTCATCCCTATCCAACAGTATCTTCTCCACGGAAAGCAGGAGTTCCTCCTGGTTTCGAACCCGCAAGGCTGCTCGATGCTGAGCATAATATAGCGCGTTGGCCTCTTCCTGAGCCGGAAGACATCGGTAGATAATTACCGGCAGCCCGGCCGACGCAGCTTCTGCCAGTGTCAGGGCCCCGGCCTTAGTGATGAGAACATCCGCTGCTGTCATAAACTCCGCCATGTTGTCTACAAACCCGTAAAAATGGAACCGCGGGTCTGCTTCGAATTTAGAACAAAGTCTCGCTCGGTACGTTATGTCCTTTCCTACGATTACAACTACCTGCACCGCCAGCCGAAGCTGCTGCAAACCAGCGCATATTTCCTCCATTACAGCAACTCGGCCATTGCCGCCCCCGACCACCAAGATTACGGGAACCGTCTCCTCCAACCCTAAACGACGCCTAGCTGCTGTCTGGTTCAGGTTATCCGCAAAACCAGGACGAATCGGGATGCCGGAAACCCTTATTATATGGGAACTGATACCACGTTTGAGGAGCATTTCCCTTACGCCTTCGTCTGGGACCAGATACAGATCCACCCCTGGGTGAATCCACTCCGAGTGAACCGTATGGTCGGTTATGACCATGACCACGGGCACTCGCGACTTCCCCTCGAGCTTGAGGGTAGCTGCCACCCGGCCCGGGGTAGGAAAAGTGGCCACTACGACCCGAGGCCCAAACTCATCCACGAAGCCCTGTAAACGCCTGCAACCGAAGCGGTCCAAAAGGTAACCTTTCCGCGGCTTCACTGCGTCAGTAAGGTGGTAAAACCACTGGTAACACAATGGAAAATGCCGGACCATAAAAAGATAGAATTCGCGAGAGAAAACGTCGAACGCAGGGCTGACCATCTCGACAAAGTTACAGGTCTTTACTTCCCATTCCGGCCTGATGTGTGCTAGTGCAGCCTGTAAAGCGAGTCCAGCCTGAAGGTGGCCCGCCCCGTAAGCCGCACCTAAGATGAGAACCCGAGTTTTTCCATACGTTTGCGCATGCCTAGCAGAAATACTCAACATTTCTACACATTTTCCTTATTCACGGGGAATAGAACAAATTCCCGAACATAACCTCAAGAACGGGCAACCAGAAAAACACCTACAAAAATCAATACTGCCCCTACCCACCGACTTACAGAAACCGTCTCCTTAAAGAACAATACCCCGGCCAACACGCCGAGAAAATAGGTAATACCCTGAAGAGGAAGGGCTTGAGAAAGAGGTAGCCGGGCCAAAACATAAAACCACATAGCTGTCGCTAATCCAAAACAACCAAAACCAGCCCATACCAGCGGGGAAAAAAGAAGCTTCCACCAAGCCACTTCTCCGCCGACCACCGCTTGTTTCCAGCAAACCTGGCCAGCTACCAAGAAAAGAGCGTTTAAGATTACCAGCCCGACAACCCTTGTACTCACAGCTTTTCTCCTAATACGACGCAACGATGAGCCCTCCGCTACCTTCAATTCCGGGTTCTAAATATTCCCATCTATCCGATGACTCCTGGGCCCGTGCTATTCGCTTGATTGCTCTTTGTTTCTTTGTAATAATTGATCCAAAGAAACTTGGTGTATAACCGTGAAAGTTTATCCACCTGGTTTACTAATAACCCAATAAGGAAGTGTTCCTATGTTAAGAAAGCGTATCTCCGTATCGCGGAAACGTCAAATAACGATTCCTATTGAGTTTTACAACAAGCTCGGTATTGAAAAAGAAGTCGAGTGCTTTCTTCAAAATGATGCCATTATTATTCGCCCTGTGCAAGAGAGAAGTGGCGAGTTTGACGAACAAATCCTGGAAGATTTGATCTCGCAGGGTTTTTCCGGCAATCAGCTTCTCGAAAAGTTCAAGGAAATGCGCCGTCAGGTTCGTCCTGCTGTTGAACGCTTGCTTGCTGAAGCTCGCCTTGCCGCTGACGGCCAAGCTCAATTTTCCACATACGAAGATGTTTTTAGTGCGGAGGACGACTAATGCATGAGCTCGTTATTCTTCCCCCTGCCGCACGCTACTTAAATAAGATAAAAGAAAAACCCCTTAAAATGGCTTTTCAAGAAGCGGTTAATGAAATACTCCAAAACCCTCACCTCGGTAATGCGAAAACGGGCGATCTATCCGGTATGTACTGCTACGATATCTATTACAACAAAACAAACTACGAACTGGCCTACACTATCGTTAAGAAAAATACCAACACGGTTGTTGTCATTATTCTGGCCGGTACTCGTCAAAATTTTTACGAGGAATTGAAACGATATATGAAGAAGCTTTGATTGGTGACCCCGTGAAAATGCAAGTCGGGTAAAATTGGAGGCGGGCTAAAAGCCCGCCTCGCTTCTTTCAGAGCGTGACAAGGAACCGTCCCCTGTCACGGTTTTACTTGTTCTTCGGAGTGTAGTGGGTATGCAAAAGCTCGTGCGATTTGTGTCCCAGCGGCTCATGCAGGAAGTCTTCGTACAAGAGCTTGACTTCCGGGTTCTCATGGGACTTGCGCAAGGGCAGGCCCTCGTCCTCGATGTAGATACCCTTGATACGTTCTACCCTCTTGGCTACAGTTGACGGGATCGGCTGCCCGCCGCCACCGATACAACCGCCGGGGCAGCACATGATCTCAATAAAGTGATACGGTGAGGTACCGGCCTTGATCTCTTCCATAATCTTCCTGGCGCATCCTAGCGAGTTGGCAACCGCAACCTTTACCTTGGTGCCGTCGAGATCGACCTCGGCTTCTTTCATACCCTCGAAACCGCGTACCGCAGTGAAGTTTACGTCCTCGAGGGTCTTGCCAGTAACCACTTCGTAAACGGTTCTCAAAGCTGCCTCCATAACCCCACCAGAAGCTCCAAAGATAACCGCAGCCCCTGTATAAGCACCCATCAAGGAATCGAAGTTTGAAGGTTGGAGCTTGTCAAACCCCACACCGCACATGCGGAAAAGCCTTCCCACTTCGCGGGTAGTGAGAACCAGGTCCACGTCCTGATAACCGCTGTCTCTCATCTCCGGACGGGTAGCTTCATACTTCTTGGCCGTACACGGCATGATGGAAACCGAGAATATCTTGGCCGGGTCAATGCCCATCTTGTCCGCCCAGTAGGTCTTCACCAAAGCTCCGAACATCTGCTGCGGTGATTTGCAGGTCGAAAGATGAGGTAACTGTTCCGGATAGAACGTTTCAATGAAGTTGATCCATCCGGGGCTACAAGAGGTCAGCATCGGAAGGGTCCCGCCCTCTTTCAAGCGTTTCAAAAGCTCATTGCCTTCCTCCATTATAGTGAGGTCGGCGGTGAAGTTGGTATGGAAGACGTAATCGAATCCGAGTTGTCTGAGACCTGCCACAAACGTTAACATATCCAAAGAGCCGGTTTCCATCCCTACTTCCTCAGCAACAGCCACCCTTACCGCTGGAGCTATCTGGGTTACCACGATCTTCTCGGGATCCGCTATCGCCTCTAGGAACCGGTCTATTTCTTCTTTCTCGGTGATGGCCCCTACCGGGCAAGCCAAGGCGCATTGACCGCACATCACGCACTTGGTCTCGATCAACGGCTTGCCGTCTACCGTCTGCACTACCCCGTCCTTTATCTCCAATGCCCCAACCGTTTGGATATCGTTGCAGACCTCCACACAGCGTCCGCATAGAGTACATTTAGACGGATCACGCACTATGGATGGTGTTGAAGTATCCTTGGTCAGTTGCAGTGGCTTGTGTTCGAAAGAACGAACAGTCAGGGTAGCGGTTAGGGCCTGCAATTCGCAGTTTTGGTTGCGGGCACACTGTAGGCAGTCCTGAGGATGAACCTTGAGGATCTTCTTGAGGTTTTCCCGCTTGGCTTCGATTACTCGCGGGGTAAAGGTTTTGACCTCCATCCCTGGGGACACCTTTTCCGCACATGCGTTCTTTAATTCCCCGTTTACCTCCACCACACACACATTGCAGTTCTCTTTGACCTTGAGATCCGGGTGGCTGCAAAGTGACGGGATGATAAAACCTGCTTGGGCTGCTGCTTGCATTACTGTGAAGTCCTCGGGCACGTCCACTTTGCTGCCGTTGATAACAACGCTTACCATGTCATCTCGCTCTCCTCTCCCTTTGGTATACATTACACTTTCCCCTGCCTTTGAGTCTATTTGAAAAAGCTACAGCATGTCAAGCAGATAAAGTTGTCCCTGCGTTTAGTCGTTTAATCAAACCCATGGTAATTAGAACGTGGATCACCTTCAGCTGAATATCACAGGTCAACACCGTTTTAAACAAACTGGTATCAAACCTAGGGCTGACATGAACGTGGATCCGTCTGACAGGAAATATCCATGTAATGTAGGATACGAGACACCCTTTTACCCCCCAGCAGAGACCGGCTTTAATACCGGTTTCCATGGGCTCTTCACCGCCGATCTCCGTATGCCACTCGAACCTTTTTATTAGAATGGTCCTAAAATAAAAACGTTTTAACCCAGGCCACCTATCTAGCCCTGCTAAGAAAAAACGGATCTTCCCATAGTACTCTTTCAAATCCACCAGCCCTAGCCTCCCGCGTTCAGCCCACAATTCTTTTCCTTTCGGGCTCTCCACTTCCTTGGTCACATCGAACCAAGGCAGCAGCCGCCCAAATCCAAGCTCGAGGTCCTTGTAGCTGTATTCTTTCTTAAACATCCGGTTAAGATAAAAAACTTCTAAAAACAAACCACTTTCATCGTTATTCTCCAAGTATTTCGCAGCCACTTCTATGTCCATGAACAGGAAAAGGATCAGACTCAGTCCAACCAAGGACCAGATTAGAACCATCGCCCGTTTTCTCCCGTTTTCCCATATCTTTCCCCCACAGGCTTTTCCCATATGCAAATAGAAAAAAAGCGAGCCTTGCTCGCCCTTTCTCATACTTTAGGAATACCCACTGATTGACATTACAACCGCATGCCAGTTCTCTAACATCTACCCGCTACCCCGCAGGTATCACGGGGAATCTCAAACTGTGATCATCTCTTGATTTTAGAGGCCACGACTCCTTCTATTTCTTCGACTACTTTAGCATATTCCGTCTTGACGTCGATGTTGTGCCGCCCCAGCCAGAACATGGGGTTATGGAGATTGTAATTGTCAATCTGTTTGTTCAGCTTCTCCAACCTCTTTAGAACGTCCTGGTAGAAGTCAGCTTTTTTCTTTTCAAAGCGTTGCCAGGCCCGGTGACTAACCCTACCGTCCAAAACCACTTCTACGTACCGCTTGAATCTTTCCACGTCCTCTCTAAAAGCTTCCATGGCACCGTCAATATCTTTCCCTAGCTCGACCCAATAGGGAGCGTAACCGGCATCCTTCAATATTTTAAAGACCATCCGCATCTCCGGCGGCTCAAACGGGTTCTCATATAGTTGAAGCGGTTTACCAAATCCCTCAAGGTTATCAAAAGCCCCCTTCTCCCGGGCTTTGCGAATCCGTTCCTCCACCAGGTCTTCAAAACTGGCCATATACCTAGCCGTACCCCTAACCTGTTGGGCCTTTATCATGATCTGTTCTTCCAAAGACTTCTCTTCCCCCATGTTCAAGCCCCCCTGACGTCCTTGGGCAAATCCTCCAAACTGGCGAGTCCAAATAACCTCATGAATTCGTTAGTAGTAACATACAGAACCGGCCGGCCAGGCGCATCCTTCCTCCCAGCTTCGGCGATTAGCCCCCGTTCGAGCAAAGAATTGATAACTCTTTCTGCCTTAACTCCACGAATCGCCTCTATCTCTGTCCTCGTTACCGGTTGCCGGTAGGCTATGATAGCCAGGGTTTCTAGAGCCGCCTGTGAAAGTCTTTTTTCTGGCCCTCTGTTCAAATCCCTGATATACTCGAAAAAAGCGGGTTTGGTACACATGGCATAACCCGCATTCGATTTGACAACCTGTATCCCGTGCTCCTCTTTATTATACTCCAAAATAAGTTCCTCCAGTATAACCTCGACATCGTCAGGCAACAAACCGGTGACCCTGGCGATCTCGCTTAAAGGAAGAGGATCGCCACTGGCAAACAGTAAAGCTTCGATCGTTGCCTTTGCGCTTATCCTAGCCAACACCTGGCAACCCCCCGTTCCCCATGGATTAGACGGGACCGCCTCTGGCACCGTTTCCTGTCAGTCGGATGATAATGCGGCCAAAGCTCTGTTCCTGTATAGCCTCCACCTTTTTTTGCCTAATCAGTTCGAGCAGGGCCAGAAAAAGGGCCAGAGCCTCCCGTCTCGTCCCGGCCCTAATGAAAACATCTTGAAACACTATTCCTTGCGGTCTGGTCTTGAGGAATTGCTCTAATTCCCGCATTTTAAGGTCGACTTTGACCTCACCGCCCGGTGCGACCACCAGCTGGAGTTCGTTTTCTCGCTTCTGCTTCCATACCATGCGGAAAGCCCGAAGCAACTCAGACAACGAAGCCCGCAACCCGCCTTCAGGCGACGAGTCCTCGTCGTTAGCCAAGCGATAGTAAACTCTCGGCTTCTCCCCTTGATAAAGAGAAGCCAAGATACCCGCTAGTTCCTTGTAATTCCTGTACTCCAGCAGCTTCTTGACCAGTTCCTGGCGCGGGTCTCCCTCGTCGTCTCGCCCGGAGTCCTCTTCCCTCTCAGTAGGAGCAAAGAGCATCCTCGCCTTGATACTTAGCAAGGTGCAGGCCATGACCAGGAAATCAGCCAGGTGATCCAGATCGATTTCCTGGCGTCCAGAAAGGTACTCCAGGTACTGCTCGGTGATAGCCGCCACCGGGATATCGTAAATGTTAACCTTATTCTTCTCGATGAGGTGCAGCAGTAAATCCAGCGGACCCTCAAAAGCCTCCAGTTGAACCCGGTATTCCATAACCAATTAGATGCGCATCGCCTCGCGCACTTCCTCCAGAGTACGGCTAGCTACTTGTCTAGCCTTCTCTGCTCCTTCTTTCAGCATATCGTGGATTTGCCCGGGGTGGTTCATCAATTCGTTTCTCTTATCCCGAATCGGTTGTAGCAACTGGTCTAAACGCTGTGCCAACCTGGCTTTGCAGGCCACACAACCGATCTCGCCCCTCCGGCACCGGATTTCTACGTCATCTGTCTCTTCCTGATTAAACATCCCGTGGTAAACGAACACCGTGCATACTTCGGGGTGCCCGGGATCCGTCTTTTTGATACGGGCAGGGTCGGTTATCATCATCCTGGTTTTATCCCGGATTTCTTCTGTTGAATCGGTAAGCGATATATAGTTGTTGTAGCTCTTGCTCATCTTCCGCCCGTCAATGCCGGGAATTACTGGTACCTTGGATAAGAGCGCCTGGGGTTCGGGGAATAACCTGACGTTGAAGAGATAATTGAATCTCCTCGCAATTTCCCGGCACAACTCCAGATGCGGCAGCTGGTCTTTGCCTACCGGGACTGTATCTGCCTTGTAAACCAGTATGTCAGCGGACATCAAAAGCGGGTACCCGAGAAATCCGTAAGTAGATATATCCTTGCCTTCTTTTCCCAGTTCTTGAATCTGTTCTTTATACGTAGGGCACCGCTCCAACCATGAGACCGGAGTCACCATGGATAGAAGGAGGTGCAGTTCAGCGTGTTCTTTTACATGGCTTTGAACGAACACCGCGCTCTTTGCCGGATCCAGGCCCACGCTGAGCCAATCCAGAAACATGTCCCTAATATTCTCTTGAATGATCTCGGTTTCGTCGAACGAAGTGGTTAAAGCGTGCCAGTCGACTATAGCAAAAAAGCAACGGTAAGTCTCCTGCAACCTTACCCAGTTCTGCAGTACGCTCAGGTGTCCGATATGAAGTTTTCCGGTGGGACGCATCCCGCTCATAACCGTTCCTTGCATAAAATCCACTCCTTCGGCTAAAATTCCTTTTTCCGGATGAGGACGAATATTATAAACGCAGACCCTTATGACTCTCATCCGAGTCACCACTAGAGAATGAAAATGCGACTGTGGAGGAGTGTTAGCCGGGCGAAGCGACGTATGACGAGCCGTCGCAACACACGGCGAAACTGAGGGCTGCGAAGCGGAGCGAGAAACAGGAGGTTTCGAGCAGCGAGGGACTGAGTGCATGGATGCCGAATCCCGAGCGGTCCGCTTCGCACCGAAGTAAGCCGATGTGTTGCAGGCGAGGAGTCTTGGAGCGAGCTGGCTAACACTCCTCCCGCCAATCGATTTTCGTGGCAGATAATCACTTAACCCCCTACGCGACCACCAGTTTAAGAATCCCCATTACCAGCCTTATAAAAGGATCCAGCACCGTCCCCATTACCCCGGTCACGATCAGCAACATCAGTATCAGAGTGCCGTAAGGTTCCAGGCTGTACATAAACCCAGCTTGCCTTCCAGGCAGCAAACCCGCTAGGATCTTGTATCCGTCCAAAGGCGGTATAGGAATGAGGTTGAAGCTGGCCAGTATCACGTTTATCCACACCAGCGGTTGCAGCAGCTGGTCAGCTATATACAATGTCGATCCGCCAGTGAAGTTTGGCAAGTACTTAATAGCTAAAAGCCCGACGATCGCTACCAAGATGTTCATAAGGGGACCAGCCAGGGAAACCAGCATCATGCCCGTTTTCATGCTGACCCTTTTGAAGTTATACGGATTGACCTGTACCGGTTTGGCCCATCCGAAGTGAACTAAAGCCAGTAACAAGAAACCGAGCCAGTCTATATGTGATAAAGGATTCAAAGTTAAGCGGCCTTGATAATACGGGGTGTTGTCGCCCAAGGCATCGGCCACCCGCGCATGGGCGTATTCATGAAAAGTCAGTCCCACCAATATTGCCGGTAACCAAATAACAAAATCGGTCAACCTATCCATCGTCCTTTACTCTCCCCTCAGATATCCACTTCTTGACCAGCTCGATCTCTTCGTCGTAGGTCTTGACCAAACCATCCAGGTTAGCATCGTACAAGTCAGAGAGTATCTTTTGATAGACCGGTCCCTCTCTCAGGCCCAAAGCCTTTAAGTCATAGCCGTTCACCTTAACCCGGACATCCTGTTTAAGCTCCAGATACCGAGCTACCCTTTCCCACGACTCAGGCCTGTTTAAACACAGCAATAAGAAAGCGATGTGTTCCCCGCTCAATTTTCGCAGTTTTTTGTTTAGATCACTCATGCTTAAGCTTCGTATCTCCTCGATTTCCACCGCCAACCCGGGCACTTCGCGTCCCATCAATAATATCTCTGTCACATCCCGGTCAAACCGGTAACGGTGGACGATATCTTCCACCGCGCTGTCAGGCAGTTTCTGCAAAATCACCAGCAAATAAACCACCCACGAACGAAGCCCGATATTAAGCCACCTTTCCGCCAGCCAGCCCAACACTCTAGGTACCCGGCGGAGCATAATCCAAGTCTCGGAATCCAACCTGACTTCCGGCATAACATATTCCCATACCCCGATCTCATCCATCCGTCTCAGTGCAGGTAAAGGATCTTTTTCTTCCAGAATAAGAATCAACTCGTGCAGAATACGTTTATGGGACAGCTTCCCCAGCAACCGACGGTCGATAGCATCTCGGGCCAAACGTAAAGTTTCAGCCTCTATCTGGAACTTGTACCGCTGTTCAAATCGAATTGCCCGCAAGATCCTGGTCGGATCTTCAACAAAGCTCAGATTGTACAGTATTCTGATCAAACCTTCCTTCAGGTCTTTTCGCCCCCCGAAGTAGTCGATCAACTCCCCGAACCGGCCAGGATTGAGACATATTGCCATCGTGTTGATGGTGAAGTCCCGCCGGTACAGGTCCTCCCTGATCGAAGACCTATGAACCACTGGCAAAGCAGCCGGAAACTCGTAATACTCGGTGCGGGCTGTAGCCACATCTATTTTGAAACCGTCGGGCAACACCACCACCGCCGTTTGAAAGCGCTCGTGGACCCGGGCCCTGCCCCCGAGTCTTTGCGCCAAAGCCCTGGCAAAAACAAGGCCTTCGCCTTCTACTACCAAATCGATATCGTAATTCGGAACCCCTAAGAGAAGGTCGCGGACGATACCTCCCACCATGTAAACCATGAATCCGAGGTCCTCGGCCACGACCCCCGCTATTTCCAAAAGTGACTGGATCCGGGAGGGTAATCTTTGTGACAAAATCTCCCGGCAATCATCACTTGAACCAGCTTCATCGCTTACATAAAGCACTTCATGGTCTTCTATTTCTTCGTCTTCTCCGTGCAGCGTCCGCAGGATGTCAGTACGAGACACTATGCCTACCAGACGTCCTTCTTCAATCACAGGCAGGCGACCAACGTCGTGCTCGACCATAAGTCTCTGCAGTTCTTTGACCGGCGTCTCCGGAGCCACGGATATCACCGTGCGCGACATGTAGCCTTTTACCGGAGCATGTCCCAGGTCATGCATCCGCGCCTTGTCCACATCCCGTCGGGAAATAACGCCTACAACGTTTTCCCCGTCCACTACCGGCATTCCCGTGTGCCCGTATCTCAGCATTATCCGCCCCGCCTCTTCCATGGTCAGGTGAGCCGAAACAGTCTTGACCGGGGTTGACATGATGTCACGGGCGGTAAGACTGGGACGGGCACTTTCTTCTACCCTTTTCATTACCTCTTCTGTCAACGATCTCAAACTTCGACCCTTTACCATAGCACTGGCCGCCTTTTCATGACCTCGCCCCCCAACAAAAGACAACACCTCGTTTACCTTGATATTGCTCGTCCGGCTCCTGGCAACGATGTTTGCCTTCCCTTCCATCATGGCTATTACAAAAACAGCATCGGCCGGTTCCATCTCCGCCAAACGATGGGTAACTAGGTCCAAACCGGGAACGAAGTTGTCGACCTCGACTGTTGCAACCAACACATCTGCTCCCTTTACGTGGTAGTGGTGGGACGTTTCCATGAGTTTGTGTAAAAGGTAACGCTGCTCGTCGGAAAATGGCTCCTCGATAAAAACAGACACAACCGACAAATTGGCTCCGCGGCTCAACAAAAAAGATACCGCTGCCGCATCCCGCCAAGTAGTCGAAGAAAACAAAAGGCTCCCGGTATCTTCATAAATGCCCAAGGCCAGGATAGTAGCTTCAAACGGGGTAACCGCAATTTTTTCGCTTATGAGCTTTTCCACCAGGATAGTCGTAGTAGCCCCGACCTCGTGTACCTCCTCCAAAACACCGGCAACATCTCCAGGCGAAGCAGGGTGGTGGTCGTAAACGTAAAATTCGATGCCAGGCCGCCGGCATAAACCCTGTAGTTGACCGAGACGATTAGGATTACGGGTGTCCACCAGAATGATGCGCGAAACCCGACCCAAGTCGACTTCCCGTGGATACCTGATGGATAAATGGTCTTTGTACAACCCCATGAATTTCTTAACGTTCTTGGAAAGGGTCCCGGCAAACACCTTCAAGGCAGAAGGATATAACTTCCCCGCTGCTACTATTGCCGCCAAACCATCGAAATCCAAGGCATTATGTGAAGTTATGATGTCCATGTCTTCTCTCCCGCGATTTCTTGCCCATTCGCATTATATCACACCCGGGGAAAAGGCCTCAATTAACGCGAGAACCGGGGCTTCGAGCACCCGGTCAATTCGCATTTGAAGCGTTTGCGTTGTTTTGCAGTCATCATAACTTCTTGCCGGCCGCAATCTTGACCACGTCGCCTCTGGCCAAACGTTCGGGAATCACGTCGTTCCTGATGAGATCCTCATAAGACTCCCTCTTCACGATCAAGTCTGCCTGACCGTCTCTGACCAACACCATGGCCGGGCGTCCTACCCGGTTATAGTTGCTGGACATTGAATAATTATATGCCCCAGTAGCGAAAACCGCTAAAATATCCCCGGGTTGCGGATGGGAAAGCTTTACATCCCATATCAACATATCCCCTGATTCGCAGCAGCGTCCGGCAACCGACACCAGTTCGTCCGGCTCCCGGTCGGCCCGGTTGGCGATAACCGCCTCGTACTTCGAACCGTACAAGGCAGGCCGGGGGTTATCCGTCATACCTCCATCAACCGCTACGTATTTGCGGACCCCGGGAATCTCTTTATAACTGCCCAAGGTGTAAAGAGTAATGCCGGCAGGTCCGGCTATAGCCCGACCCGGTTCCACTATAACCTTCGGCATCCGTAATGCGTTAGCCTCGGTCTTACTGCGCAAAGTCGACATAACCGCTTTTGCCCATTCCTCCGGCTGCCGGGGCTCGTCCCCGCTGTGATAATAAATTCCGAAGCCCCCACCCATATTCAGTTCCTCCAACTCCAAGCCAAAACGGTTTTTGATCTCGGTCAAAATATCTACCATTATCTCAGTAGCATGAGCGTAGGCATTCATTTCAAATATCTGGGAACCGATGTGACAGTGCAGTCCCATCAAGCGGAGATTCTTCGTTCGGCACACCGTATCGACTGCCTTTAGGGCGTCCCCGTTGGCCAGAGTAAACCCGAACTTTGAATCGATCTGCCCCGTTTTTATATACTCGTGGGTATGAGCCTCTACTCCCGGAGTGATCCGCAGAAGGATGTTCTGGGTGCGTCCCAACCGCTCACAGACGTTTTCCAGAAGCTCAATCTCGTAGAAATTGTCAACAACCACCCGTCCTACCCGGGACTCGACCGCCATAACCAGTTCATCCAGGGTCTTGTTGTTGCCGTGGAAGAAAATCCGCTCAGGTGGAAAACTAGCCCTGAGAGCCGTATAAAGCTCGCCCCCGGATACAACATCAAGGCCCAGACCCTCCTCTTCCACGATTATGCAAGCCGCCAGGCAGGACAGGGTTTTGCTGGCATAAATAACCAAGGAATGACCGTATTTGGCAAAAGCATCCCTAAAAGCCCGGCAGTTAGCGCGAAATCCTTCTTCATCCAGCACATACAGAGGCGTACCGAATTCCCGTACCAGGTCTAGAACATCGATTCCTCCCACCTCGAGGTGTCCCTGAGCGTTGATACGCATGGTTCCTGTCAGCCTCAACCTTTTCACCCTTTCCGTTCCGATAATAAGCCACAGATAGACACTGATTAACAAAGATTTACACTGATAACAAAAAACATTATATAGTTTATGGCTCTTGGGCCTTACGAAACTTAATTTTCATGCGTCCAGTGGTCCACTGCAGATGTCATAGGAGGGTTGACTTATAAAACAAAGCAGGCTATCGTCATTAAACAGCCTGCCATAACACCTTCTAATATGACCAATTTCACCAGCATTGTAACATCGCCGTGAAAATCGTGTCAAAGCATAATACATGATACACGGTAACTAGACCTGGGGCAGAGTCTTTAGGCTCTCTGCCAGTGCTTCGTCCGAAAACTCCACGTCTTCTATTCTGCCATTCAAGTAACTGTCGTAGGCGGAGATATCGAGGTGGCCGTGCCCGCTTAAATTGAAAACGATACAGCGGCTGACCCCCTCTTCTTTGCCAGCCAAGGCTTCGTCGACTGCCGCTCTTATGGCGTGAGCCGACTCGGGAGCAGGAAGAATGCCTTCGGTTTGGGCAAACAACACCGCCGCTTCGAACACATTCTTCTGGAATACCGCCCTCGCTTCCAGTAGCCCGTCATGATAAAGCCGGCTTATAAGCGGAGAATCCCCGTGGTACCGCAAGCCCCCCGCATGGATACCGGGCGGAGTAAAATCGTGGCCCAGGGTATACATCTTCAGCAAAGGGGTAAACCCGGCCTGGTCCCCGTAGTCATACGCAAACACCCCTTTGGTCAGGGTTGGACAAGCTGCCGGTTCCACAGCGATGAGGCGGACATTGGTTCCTGCAAGTTTGTCCGGTATGAAGGGCAAAGCAATGCCCGAAAAGTTGCTGCCCCCCCCGCAGCACCCTATCACCACGTCAGGATACTCATCCACCATTTCCAGCTGGAGCTTGACTTCCTGCCCGATGACCGTCTGGTGCAGGCAAACGTGGTTCAAAACGCTGCCCAGGGAGTAGTTGGTATCGTCCCGGCTGGCTGCATCTTCCACCGCCTCGCTTATAGCTATGGCCAAGGTACCTGGGGTGTCGGGATCTCTCTCCAGCACAGCCCTTCCGGACGCGGTTCGGTCGGTAGGGCTGGCTAGACAAGTTGCTCCGTAGGTTTCCATTATAGAGCGACGGTAGGGTTTCTGTTCATAACTGACCTTAACCATGTACACCGTACAATCCAGCCCGAAAACCCGACAGGCTAATGCTAACGCTGTTCCCCACTGCCCAGCTCCCGTCTCCGTCGTAAGGCGCTTGATCCCAGCGATCTTGTTAAAGAACGCTTGTGCGATAGCGCTGTTGAGCTTGTGACTGCCGACCGGGCTGACACCCTCATACTTATAGTAGATTCGGCAGGGAGTATCGAGGGCTTTTTCTAACCTGTGGGCTCTATAAAGAGGACTAGGCCTCCACAGCCGATAAATTTCCCTAACTTCCTGGGGAATCTCGATGTACCGCTCCTGAGAAACCTCCTGTTCGATGAGACCCATTGGAAAAATCGGCAATAGATCATCAGGAGTCGCAGGCTCCCCTGTGCGCGGATTCAAAGGCGGATCCAGCGGGTTAGGCATGTCAGCCTGCACGTTGTACCAATACTTGGGAATCTTGTCCTCCGGAAGGATAATCTTAGTAAGGGCGTCTCTACTCATCTCATTAATCTCTCCTCTCCTCAGCTGTCGCTGTTACGTATTGAAATCATGTTGATATTTTACCAGACCATCATAAGCCAGACAACGAGTAATTTGGGTCATCGGGTTTTGCCAGCCAGAATCAAGCTAGTGCCCGGCAATCTGACGAGAGAGAAGTCTCCCACCTTCGACAGCGGTCTCCCCAGTAAGCCAGGACTTCCCCTCCCCGCTTGATGCTGACCACCTCACAAAGGTTAGGGCATCCCTGACACTCGAAACTTCGAGTCGTGAAATGGCCGTCTAAAACGTAATCCATGCCCTTAAAGTTCGTGGGCCGGCCCTTTTCCGCTACTGTCTCCCGGGCCAATAGCGCGGCACCTACTGCCCCCATAACACTATGGTACTGCGGTACAATGACCGGTTTTCCCAGAAGCTTCTCGAACGCTTGCTTCAGTCCTACGTTGGCCGCTACTCCCCCTTGAAACATTACCGGTTCCTGGATATCCTTACCTTTTCCTACGTTGTTGAGGAAGTTCCGGGCTAAAGCTTCGCACAAGCCGGCTATGATGTCTTCGACCGGATAACCCATCTGCTGCTTGTGTATCATATCAGATTCGGCAAAAACCCCGCAACGGCCAGCAATCCGAGCTGACTGGCGGGCAGCTAGGGCTTTCTGTCCGAATTCCTGAATAGGAATGTTCAGCCTCGCTGCCTGCTGGTCAAGGAACGAACCGGTCCCCGCCGCACAGACGGTGTTCATGGCAAAGTCAACTACTATTCCGTCCCGGATAATGATTATCTTCGAGTCCTGGCCCCCGATTTCTATAACGGTGCGAACCTCCGGATTGTACTGGTACGCGGCTATAGCATGACAGGTGATTTCATTCTTTACCACATCAGCCCCCAGCATCGTAGCTGCCAGTTGCCTCCCGCTGCCAGTGGTCCCCACCCCCTTAACACGCGTACCGGGAAACTCTTTTGCCAACCTGGCCAACCCGTCTCTAACAGCCTGCACGGGGTTGCCCATGGTCCGAAGGTAAACAGAAGCCAGTACCTCGCCTTGACCATTAGACAAGACAAAATTGCTGCTTACCGAACCGATATCTACGCCCAAATAGAGTTCCAATTATATCACCCCGTATTGCCTCCCTCTCTCCTCTCACATACCGCATCTTTCACCCACCACATCGTTCTTCTGCCAGCCACAGATGAACACAGACAGCCACTGAAAAACACCGATTATTATCAGAACAGTACAGGAACCGCATGAAGCGGAGTACCATTTGAGTTCTATTAGTAGACCTTGATGACCTTGCCAAAACCCGTCTCCTCAATCAAGTGCAGGAAAAAAGGCTACCGTTGTTTATCCGCTTCCTATGTCGCACCATATCGATAAACGCCTCCAGCCGGGTCTGTACCCCGGCCTCTGCCGACTGTTCGTCGAAGTACATGGTCATCACCGGTATACCTTCCACCTGGCTCACCTTACCCAAGACGGATTGGGCTACGATCTCGGGCATGCAGGTTAGAGGCCCCACCTGTACCACCCCGTCAAAACCTTGCCGGGCCAGCTGAACCGTGTATCCCACCGTCTCTCTCCCGTGCCCTCCTACCCAGTCATTAAGGTACGGGCTGGAGCAAGCAACCGCTTCCCTACAACTTCCTACCTTAAGCACCCCACCCAAAAGATGATCGTTGACCCACTGGGGAAGTGATACTGTTTTCTTCACTTCTGCTCCCAATCTTCCCAGTCTTCTTTCTACCTGCAGGTTGCTAGCCGGTTCCAGGAGAGTGTATATCTCACCTACCAACCCGATCCTGAGTGGAATACACCCGTTCTGAGGTAATCCGCCCAGTTCATCTGACGTAGCCAACACTGCTTCTCTGATTTCCATCGAAGTGTTGGCTCTGTCTACCTTTTTTAGCCCTTCTGCAAATACCTTTTCAGCCCGGTCTGGATCTAAAACGCGCGGCAAATAGTACCTAAGCTTTGATTCCAACTCATCAACTGCTTTCAGTTTTTCCCAGGCAAGACGTATGGCCTGTACAACCTTGAAAAAGGATACGTTTTGGCCCAAAAGCTTTAACTGTTTAATCAGGTCTTGCAGCCTGGAATCGGGAGCTTCCAAGACGATAAGCCTAAACTTAAAGCCAAGGTCTACAAGAATGTCCTTTTCCACCTGAGCATAGTACCCAAAACGACAGGGGCCCCAGCCACCGGCCATAACAATGGTATCAGCCCCGTTTTCCAGAGCCTCGATGAAGTTTCCCATGTTGATCTTCAACGGCAGACAGGCAAATTCGGGTGAATGCCGCACTCCCAGTTCCATTGTCCGAGACGAACAAGGAGGAGGCACTACTACTTCAAGATTCAATCCCTCGAAGAGAGATTTAACCGAGATCCAAAGATTACCCATGTGGGGAAAGGTGACTTTCATTTACTTGTTTCCTCCTCCATATCATGTCACAGAAAGCTTCCAGCCTCGTTACAAGTCCTGCTTCCCCCGTATGCTCGTCCACGGTTACCAGCATGAAAGGGGTTTTCCTTACCCTCCGTTGTATTATCTGCCCGACCAGGGAATCCGGACCACAACCGAAACAAGCCAAGTAAATTATCCCGTCTATGGTCTCATCACTGTCCATTTTTAGGGCTCCTCCGATAAGCTTGCGCCCCAAGGTCCAAAACATCCGCTTGGGTAAAGTTGCTGCATGAGCTTCAATTTCCTGCCCGGGCAGCATTTCCAAAGTAACGATTTCTACCTTCATACTTTTCAGTCGATTCAAGACATTCAAGCTGATTACCTTATCGTACAAGGAGTACCCGTGTCCCAAGACCCCTATTCTCAGTTTTTCTCTCCCGGCACTCTCCGCGTCATCGTTGTTTTTCCCCACTATGTCGCCAGTTTCCCAGGCTTGCAGCGCCTCATCCGGCGAGTACCCTTGTCTGGTCAACCTGTTAAACCTTCTCTGTTCTTCCTGGCCCGCCCGGTAAGCAGCTTCGACCTGCTTCGGCTTGCAGTTCAAGAGTTTTCCTACCTGATAGATGCTTACCAAAATGTCGCGTTCTCGCTTCGACATATCGATCTTGGGCTCTATAAGCAGAGGTAAGTCCGGCACTTGGGCCTTCAGCATGTCGGGTATGCCCATGAGCTTCGGACAGATATAACTGCGCGGTTCAACACTGACCAAACGGGGAACAAACAGATAGTCTACCTCTTTTCGGCAAAGCTCCCTAACATGACCGAAGTACACCTTAACCGGAAGGCAAGCTTCGTCCACCGCTGTTAGAATTCCCTCATCCATAACACGGCGGTTGGTAGCAGGCGAAGTCACCACCCTGTATCCCAGGGACAAAAAAAAGGTCTTCCACAGCGGGAAATAATAGTAGTAAAAGAGACCGCGAGGAATACCTACAGTCTGCACCGCTACTGCCCTCCTTGCTACTTTTAGTCCTTGGGACTGAACAATACCGCTGTTACATAGCCAAACACAACCGCGGCCGCGATCCCTGCAGCAGCAGCCTCTACTCCCCCGCGAAAAGCCCCCAGCAGGCCTGACTTGTTCATCCCATCCAAAGCCCCTTGAGCCAACAGGTGCCCGAACCCTGACAATGGAACCGTGGCTCCTGCCCCACCTAAGTTGACCAAAGGCTGGTAAAGTCCTATGGCACTGAGAATAGCGCCTATCGTAACATATCCGACTAGAATATGCCCGGGCGTAATCTCGGGTTTGGTCAGGTCCATCACTAACTGAGCTAAGAGGCAAAGTGCGCCTCCGATTACGAAAGCCATGAAATACGACAACACGAGTTACCCCCTTGGTTCACAAGTCTACTCCTCTTTTCACTCCCCGTCGTTAACTAGTTTAGTTTTCGATAGCCACCGCGTGCGCAATGCAGGGTATCGTTTCCCCTTGTAACGAACTGGTGGTACTCATCAAGGCCCCGGTTCCAACCAACAATATTCGGTTAAACTCTTTGGCCTGCATCCGGTTGAGTAACGGCCCACATAACATTACGGCCGAACACCCACAGCCACTACCCCCGGCGTGAACATCCTGATCGATGTCATAGATAAGTACCCCACAATCGCTCACGTGTTGTCCCAGCGGACAGTTTAGTTTTTGGCATAGGGATTCCATAAGAGCCAGTCCGTACTTGCCCAGATCCCCGGTTATAATCAAGTCGTAGTAATTAGGATCGCGTCCAGTGTCCCGAAAGTGGGCAACAATGGTATCGGCGGCTGCTGGGGCCATAGCTGCTCCCATGTCGTTCACGTCGCTTTGTCCCAGGTCAATCACCTTGCCTATCGTGGCCGCAGTTACCCTGGGCCCAACACCGTCTCTTTGTATGATAAGGCACCCGCATCCTGTAACCGTCCACTGGGATGACGGGAGCCGCTGGGATCCTTGTTCGGTAGGAAATCGGAACTGCCGCTCAGCCGTGTAATGGTGGCTTGTTACTCCCACCGTCAAGGTGCTGTAAAAGCCGCCATCGACCAACATCGCTCCCAGAGCAATCCCCTCAGCCATGGTCGAACAGGCCCCGTACAGTCCCAAAAAAGGAATTTTGAGTTCTCTGGCCGCAAAGTTGGCGGAGATAATCTGGTTGAGAAGGTCTCCTGCCAAGAAGACCTCGATGTCAGCCAACGACAGGTTAGCCTTACCGGCCACGAGCTTTACGGTTTCCCGCAGCATCTTGGCCTCGGCCTTTTCCCAAGACTGTTCCCCGAACAGATAGTCTTCTAGAACCCAGTCGAACTCCTTACCGTAGGGGCCCTGCCCCTCCATGGGTCCCACTATGTTCGCCCAATTAGTAATCACAGGCGGGTTTTCAAAGTAAATGCTCTGCTGACCGGTTCTCTTGCAAACCCGAGGCATTCATCCCACCTCTATTTAAACAAGTAAGCGACCAATCCTATCAGAACACCCGTAGTAATTCCATAAACCAGCACCGGCCCGGCTACCTGGAACATCCTGGCCCCCACCCCAAACACGTAGCCTTCTCTTTTGAACTCCATGGCCGCTGCCACTATACTGTTTGCAAACCCTGTAATAGGTACGATAGAACCGGCTCCAGCTCTCTTGCCCAGTTCGTCGTAAACCCCGAGTCCGGTTAAAATGGCCCCCATCCCTATAAGCACCACGGAGGTCGCAGCTCCAGCTTCCCGGATGTCCAGCCCGGTGGCTTTGAACAACTCGAGCAGTCCTTGCCCAATGGTACAGATTAACCCGCCAACCACAAAAGCCCACACGCTGTTTTTTAACACCGTGGGCTTGGGCTTTATTTGCTTCACCATCTCGTCATACTCCAAAGCGTCGATTTTCTGCACCTTGGCCTGTTCACTCTGGTCAACCATGATTTCACCCACCCTTTACATGGGTATTATGCGAACAAAAACCCGCTATTATACAAGCTATAAGGGCTATAAACCACTGATTGACACAGATTAACGCAGATTTGCACTGATTGTGCCGAGAAGATGCGACCAGGGAGGGATTAGGTAGGAAAACAACACGAAGAGTTCCGTCACTCAACTCCTCGCCAACTTAAAATAAGAGACACATAAAGAACGGCTATTAAATTGAATCAAGTAAACCCCTTAGTTTCTTCAGCGCCCTTTTCTCAAGCCGCGAAACCTGTACCTGCGATATACCCAAATCTTCGGCTATGGCCGACTGCGTTTCGTCTTTGAAAAACCGGCGAACGATAACCTCCCTTTCCTTGGGATCCAATCGCGTAACCGCCTCTTTCAAGGCCACTTTTTCCAATAAGTCCTCTGTCCCCTCTCGGTCGCTAACCTTGTTGATGAGAGGGAGGGCTTGTTCTTTCTCGTCTCCAGGCAACAAACTGTATATGTAGGTCGGGGGCTGACACGCTTCCATCGCCATTACCACGTCACTTAATTCTATGCCTAGCCGTTCTGCTATTTCGCCAATCGTCGGTTCTTTTCCGAACTCTCTTCGCAAGTCATCCTGGGCCGACTTGACCCGATAATAAATCTCTTTGATACTCCGCTGCACTTTCAATATCCCATCGTCTCTCAGGTAACGTTTCAGTTCCCCAATGATCATAGGTACAGCGTAGGTCGAAAACTTCACCCCGTAACCAAAATCGAACCTAGCAATGGCCTTGAGTAACCCGATAGCACCGATTTGAAAAAGATCCTCAAAGTCGTATGGGGTGTTCTTAAACCTTTCCAAAGCCATATATATTAAGCCCAGGTTACTCTGAAACACCGCTTCTTCCGCGTCCCGGTCTCCTGCCTGTGCAGCCTTGACGAGAGCCTCCATCCTATCTTGATCAATCTCGGTGCGATTCTTCATCGCTCTTCCCCTCAGGCCAGGGCTTGCCTATCTCGCTGCCCAAAGTCCCTTACCATCTTTACCTTGGTTCCTTTTCCTGGAGCAGAATCGACTTCCAGGTGGTCCGTGAACGACCTCATAAAGACAAATCCCATTCCGGTCCGCTCAGGGTCCGAGGAATAACCTGCTTGCATAGCCTTTTCTAAGTCCTCTATGCCCCGGCCATAGTCAATCACGGCCACCTCCAACACCCGTTCCTCGTATAGAGCAAGTTCGACAACAATTCTCCCGTCTCTTTGATTTTCGTAACCGTGAATGATGCAGTTTGTAACCGCCTCGGACACCACCAGCTTTACTTCCTCCAGCTCTTCCAAGGTGCAATCTAGTTGAGCTACCAGGGCAGCGGCGCAGGTACGGGCCCAAGCCACGTTTTCGGGCAAACTCCAAAACTCCAGTCTAACGTAATTCTTGAGCTTCATCTTTCCCGGCTTGATCGCCGGAACACCTCCCCTTGTCTACAAGCTGATAATCTCTTTTTCGTCCTGGCATAGAGTCACGAGCTTATGCACGCCCGCCAGTTCAAGAATTTTTCGGATGCCGGGATGCGCTCTGACTATATACATCTTTCCTCCCACTGCCGAAATCTTCTTATACCTCCCCAGTATCACTCCTAAACCTGCACTGTCCATAAAAGAAATTTCTTCCAGATCCAGTATCAGTTTCTGAATTTTTCGGGCCTGCATAACTCTGTCTATCTCCTGCCGGATTCGATCCGCTGCCAGTATATCGAGCTCACCTCCTATTTGAACCAAAAGAGTATCTTTGATTACCTTTAGCTCCAACCGCACAACTTGTCCCTCCCGGCTCCAACGCCAAAGCGCGGCAAGCATAGCTGCCGCACCTCGGTTGAGGTTACAACTGTTTCTTTCGCCAAATCTAAGAATAATTCCTTCCATTAAATGGTATTACAAACAAAATATTTTGCTCATCGCTTTTGTTATCTCCTTCCATATACCACACCGCTCAACACCCCGGTATGCGACTAAATCTACAGTCTTTACCAAACGTCCCGAATTGTACACTTTTATTTCTCCCAGCTTCTGACCTTTCTTAACCGGGGCATCGATATAGTCCACCAGGCTTCTTTTGTAAGTAATATTCTTTTCTTCACCTTTCAAACAACTGGCACCAACCTCCTGCGTGCATATGGCCTCGACCCTGTCGTTGGTACCCTTGCCTACACTCACCAGCCCGCACTGGCTTTGCGGTGCAAAGTAACTACGGTAAGCATACTTAGCAAAGCCGTAATTAAACAGCTTCATCGAATCCCGAAAGTTTCCTCCTTTTTGGGGGGAAGCCATAACTACACAAATAAGACGCAGCCCGTTACGTTTCGCCGTGGATACCAAGCAAAACTTGGCCTCATTAGTCCAACCTGTCTTGAAACCATCAGTACCTGGATAATGCCAAAGGAGTTTGTTCGTGTTGTAGAGCTTGAACTCGCCTTGGCGCAGGTTGTATTCCTTGATGGAAGTGAACTCGAGGAGTTTGGGATAACACAAGGCATACCTGGCCATAAGCGCCAAGTCGTAGGCACTAGAATAGTGATCGGGATCAGGTAACCCGTAAGCATTGACGAAATGCGTGTCTTTCAACCTCAATTCTTTGGCTTTGGCGTTCATCCTCTTAACAAACTCCTCGTGACTGCCGTCCAAGTGTTCGGCTACCGCCACGCAGGCATCGTTGGCCGACCCTACCGCGATGGCTATCACCATGTCTTCAAAGGTCATCTCTTCGCCAGGTTCCAGGTAAATCTGCGAACCTCCGAGCTTCCAAGCGTTTTCGCTGGCTACCACTTTCTCCTTTAAATCTACTTTCCCTTTGTATAGATCTTCCATAGCCAAAATTAGGGTCATCAGCTTGGTCATACTGGCCGGTGGAAGTCGCTTGTGCTCGTTTTTCGCTAACAATACCTTGCCGGAATCTGCGTCCATCAGCACGTATGAATCGGCTTCAACATCCACCACCGCGCCCCATGCGGTCGTCGGAAACGCCAGGGAAAAGAACAAAACCCAGGCCATCAACCACGACAACCGCTTTCTTGTTTTCATAATTTATCCCCCCTCGTACCCTTTTTACTGAAAATCTATTTTCTCGTTGCCGGTATTATTCGCGAAGCAACTGTTAACAGCTGGCCGGGTAACTGAGTATAACGTTGGATTTCAGGGGAATAATAGAGCTAGAACCCGACTCGAGGCATCAGGGATTTGTAAATCCAGGTCTGGCGTAACTTGACACGGTTCGCTATTCCTTATGGCCATCAGGAGTCGGGTTCTTAAAGGCCCGCAAGCTGCCTTCTACTCGGTAGAAACCCTTCAAATCCGGTTATAACCGGTTTGATATAGATGGCTTGCGGGTCTTTCTATTTCATATAAAATTAGACGCTGATTGACGCAGACTTATTCTTTTATTAATTAATATATTGAATCCGAATATGCGTGTTTATCGAAGAATGTCAAGTATTCTTTTCCATGATTTTCCTGGATGTTTTCGTTAAGAAAAACGAATTACTCCGCGATAAGGGGACATACTAAGGGTAGCTGAAGGGATCAAGCAGGCAGAGCCTCACAGGAAAAGGTCCCTGTAAAAGGATAAATCCTTTTCCTGTTAAACAGAGTAAATCCCGGGTATCTGTTATCCCTTCGGCTCAAGTTGGCCCGCAAGTTGGGTTACAGGCTGTCGCTAATGATACCCTGTAATCCACGGTTCGTCCGGTAGGCTTGCGGGCCTTTATGCTTTTAGCCGACCACGAACCGGGCGGTGCTGCCTTTTTCTGTAGGCCGTATCTCGAGCCGGGCTGGAATCCTCTCCTTCAATTCCGGTACATGCGAAATGATACCTACCAGGCGTCCAGATAGTTGAAGGTCGATTAGAGCATCCATAGCCAGGTCCAGGGTCTCTGGATCGAGGCTGCCAAAGCCTTCATCCACGAAAATGGTATCCAGCCGAATACCCCCGGCATAGCTTTCTACCACGTCGGCCAAACCCAAGGCCAGGGATAAGGCAGCAAGAAAGCTTTCTCCTCCGGACAGGGTGGCTGCCGATCGTTCCAATCCGGTATAGGCATCGAATATAACCAGGTCCAATCCTGCAGCTCCCCGCGCTCTCGTACGCTCTACCGTCCTCCGTAGTTGGTAACGTCCCCGGCTCATAACCTTCAACCTCTCGCTGGCGGCCAGGGCTACATCGTCCAGCAAAGCACCTAGTACAAACCTCCGGAAGCTAAGGCCGAGGCTGTTTTTCCCGCTGGCCACATCTGCCAGGCGACCTAATACCCCGTATTCGGCTTCGGCTTTTTCCAGCTTTTCGTCTACCTTGAGCAAAGCCTTAAGCCATTTCTGGTCGGCCCTGATACCGTTCTCCAGTTCTATTTTTTTGGTCTCCAGTTGTTCCCACCTATTGCGGGCTATTTCTAGTTCGGCCGCCAGTGCTGGCAAATCTGGAGGGGGCAACCCCTCTGCTGCCCTCCGGGCCCGCTCGTAACGCTCTTTGGCCGTATGCAATGCTCGCTCGAACTGGCTGACTGCTTGCTCCATTTCGGCGATTTCTTCGAGGGCTTTCCGAGCATGGTGGTATGAATGCAAGTCGGGAAACCCGTTTTCTTGCAAGCGGGAATAGAAACGGGTTTCCTCCTCTCTTAGCCGAGTATCGGTTCTTTCCAATTCATTAGTTAATCCTTGTAGCATTGCTTCCGCACGAGCCGCATCCCTTCCCGCTTCTTCCGCATCTTTTCTGGCGTTTTCCAAGGCATCGTTCAGGCTTTTCAGCCTTGTTTGAACCGATCTGATTTCGGCTTCGATGACAGGCTTCTCCCTCAGCTCAGGCGGAACCCCGGCTTCTCTCTCCTCCCGAACCGCCCGAGCCGTTTCCCACTTCGCCTGCGCATCTTTCACGGCCTTTTCGATCCGAGATGCCTCTTCTTTAGCCTGTCCCGCCTGCCTTTCCAGCTCTCGGAGTTCCGAGGCCAAACTTCCGGCGTCCCGAGAGGCCTTGAGCGCTTCTTGCCAGAGGCGTCTGGCCTCGACAACTCGGGCCTGAAGCCTCTGGATGTCTGTTTTCGCCACGTTCCCCAGCTCGGCTTCGAGATCCCGAACCCTGTTTTCAGCCGTGTTCTTTTGGGCAGAACTGGAATTGAATTCTTTGAGCGCCCGTTGGAAACCCGTCTCAGCCCGCTGCCATTCTCTTTCGGCGGCTCTCAACGCATCTTCTCCCTGAAATTCACCTGCCGCCTGAGCCGGCGCCGGGTGCTCAACTGATCCGCAAACCGGGCAGGGCCTTCCGGGAACCAGCTGGTTAGCGAGGACAACCGCCTGGGCCCGCACCCAACTGTCCTGCACCTCTTTGTAGCGTCCCCGGGCCCGATTCAGACCTTCCTGGGCTTGGCTAAGAGCCAGCTCTGCCGTTTGATAGCTTTCTTGGACAGAGGACAGCTCCTGCCTCAACTCTTCCAGCCGCTGGCGGCGCTGTAGGTTTTCTTCCCAGTCCCGGTACTGTTTTTCGCGAGTCCCAGCCTCTGCTGCCACTTCTAGGGCTGCAAGGCGTGCTTTCATAACCTCTTCCCGCCTGGTTTCGATATCGGCAACCTTCTTTTGTATTTTGTCCAACCGCACCTCTGCTTTCTTCAAAACTGCAAAGGCTTGGTTTTCGGCCTGGCGCGCGTTTTGGAGGAGCTCTATCTTCTCCAGTAAGTCTCGAAGCCAGCCCAGTTTCTGCCGGAGTTCTTCCCTTTCCGGTTCCTGTTCCAAGCGGCTCTTCAAGGCCTGGTCTGCCGACTGTTTCTTTTCCCTCGCGGTTTTAAGCTCCCGATCGCTATTTTCTACTGCCTGTTTTAGCCGGGCAGCCTCCTTTCGGCGCGATAGCACCGCTTCCTCCAAATCGACCAAGGCTGCCGCTCTTCTGGCCTGTTCCAACTCGCGTTTCGCCGCCTCCATTTGAGGCCTTTGCGATTCGAGTTGGATCCAAGCAGTCTCCGCTTCTTCTTTTTCCTTAATTTTTTCCTCGACCTTTTGGGCCTCGTTTAGAACCAGCTGCCTCCGTTTAACTTCCTCCGCGGCCTTTCCCAGGGCCTCAGCTACCTCTTTCAGCTCCATCTCGTGCCGATGACGTCTTGCTTCCAATTCTTGTGCGTCCTGGGCTTCGGCCGCCTGCAGAATCAGACCCCGCTGCTGGGAAAGTTTTTCTACTTGTTTCTTGGCCTCCGCAGCGGACTCCCGCAGGGCTTCCTCTATACGGCTGTATTCGTCAATGTGAAAGAGGGTCTCAAGGATATCCTGGCGCTCCCGGGAACTCGCCGTTAACAGTTTGCGAAACTCGCCCTGGGGTAAGACTACCACCTGGCGAAACTCGGCGGCGGTAAAACCCAAAAGGCTTTCCACTTTTTCGTTTACCGCATTTACCCCAGATGCCAGAACCGCCCACTCCTCGTCCTGACATGACACCCCTTTCTGATAAAGCGCCGCCGCTGCCGGCTGAACCCTCGTCCCTTGCCCCCGCTGCCTGGGACGTTCCTGTTCCGGCCAGCGTTCCACTTTGTAAACCCCGTCTCCCAAGGCAAACTCGAAAACAACCTTGGTTTCTTCCCCGAGGGAACAATGATGGCTGCGCATGTTTTTACCATCGCGTCCCGTACTGGTTGTTTCTCCGTAGAGGGCAAAACAAATGGCATCGAGAACCGTGGTTTTCCCGGCCCCGGTAGGACCGTGAACCAGAAACAGGGAATGTCCACCCAGTTCATTAAAGTCCACAACCTGAGTGCCGGCATAAGGTCCAAAAGCGGTCACGATTATCTTGATCGGTTTCATTCCGTTTCCCGCTCCTTTCGCCCCCAATCCTCAACCACTCGGGCGAAGGCCTTCGCCTCTTCTTGCGCCAGCGGTCGGGAGGTCACTTGCTCAAAAAACGATGAAAAAAGATCTAAGACCGTCATTTTGCGGTGGTCTGTTGACGGGCGGATATTCTCCGCTCGCGGAACAAGGTGGGGTCGGTCGACGTGAAGGAGATTTGGGTAAACTTCTCGCAGCCTGCCCATGGCATCGAGAATCGCCCCTTCATCGTTGAGGGTAATCATGAGGTAATCGTGGCAAGAACCTCCACCGTGAGGTCCCTTTAAAAGGTCGGCCAGGTACCCTTCCAAGCACCGGACATCTCGCCGGGGAGACAAAGGTATCTCTTCCAGGGTTACGTTCCCCTCCCCGTCTAACTCCACCAAGCTTACGGATTTGCGGTGAGAAGCCTCGGCGAACGAGTACTTCAAAAGAGACCCCGAGTAGCGGATGCTATCACCACCTGCCGACTGCGGCCGGTGAAGGTGGCCCAGAGCGGTGTAGTTAAAAGTCAAGAAACATTCCCGGCTCACGGTTCCTGCTGTCCCGACGGCCAACGGTCTCTCCGATTCGCTCGCCTCTGCCCCGGCCACAAACGCATGGGCTACCGCAACCGATCTTGCGCCCCGGGGAAGACGGCTGACCATTTGGGAAACTACGGCCTTCATGGCCTGCTCATGATTACCTACCTCTTGCATCCCGAACCGTTCCTGGATCACCGGCGGCTCGGCATAGGGAATGGGGCAGAAATAAACCGGTCCCCACTGATCGTAAATCACCAGAGGCTGTGCATCATTTCTGGGCTCGCCCACGATATGTAACCCCCGGCTGACCAGTAGCCGTCCGGCAAATCCCAGCCTTTCAGGGCTGTCGTGGTTACCCGCCACCAGAATCACCTGAACCCCGCACTCCATAACCAGCCGGGTTAGAACATCGTCCAGGAGCTTTACCGCCTCGATCGGCGGCACCGCCCGGTCGTAGACATCCCCCGCGATTAAAACCACGTCCGGCTCAGTATCCTTCACTAGCCTGACCAGTTCATCCAGAACATACGCCTGGTCATCAGTCAAGTGAACCCCGTAAAAAATCCGCCCCAGGTGCCAATCGGCTGTATGTAAAAACCTCAAGAACACCCCTCCTAACAGATGAAATACGCCACCCCTGCTAAAATCTTCCCGAAAGTCTAGCCACAAACCTCTATGACACTTAAGAGTGTCATCACCAGGTGTCATGGAGGTCTGCTCAAATCTTGACCGCCAGACCACCGGACAGGAAATACAGGTACTTTTCTTTGACCGGCTTCTTCAGTATCCGTTCAACCGCCAGGGCGTAGAGATCAACCTGAGGCCGGTACTTTGCCACCAATTCCTCCACCCGTCCCGGTCGCAGTTCGTCGGTTTTGTAGTCGATGAGTACAAAACCATCACCTTCATCCAGGAGGCAGTCGATAACCCCCTGCACCAGGACCCGTTCGCCGCACCCGCAAAGCTCACCCGAGTACAGTTCTTCCGCGGGTAAGGACAGGCTGAAAGGCAGCTCCCGTAAGACCGCTTCTCCGGCTCGCACTATACGCCGTCCCAGTTCTCCCGCAAACAAGCCCGCGATGGCATCGATATCGACGACCTCGATCTGGTCTGGCCCCAGGATCTCCCTGGCGATCATCTCTTCCAATTCCCGTTTTACCCCCGTGACATCTCCCGCTTTAGCCGGGTCAACGTGCTGCAGCACCAGGTGCATTATGCTCCCCCGCTCGGCGGCGGTAATACCCCCGGTCTTGCGGTAGAACCGGGGATGAGAAACGAAATCGGTCCTGCGCGTCTCCTCTTCTGGCCCGTACCATTCTCCGGAAGCGGCAACAATGTTTCGGGCTTCGGTAACCGAGAATTTGGCCTTCTTCCCTAAAGCCTTTTCCCACGGATAGCGCCACGATAGTCTGCGTTCCACCTCGCCCAGGCCATCCCCGGCTGCCAGCTCGACTCCTTCCCCCGTCGTAAACAAGGAGTCATCGTCTTTGGGCCTTGGGGCAGTAGCCGCCCGCTCTTCGAGCTCGCTCGCCTTCACCACCCTTACGTCAAAATACACTTCTCCCTCCTGCTGCCCGTTCTCTTCGCCCGCCCGCTGCCATAGCTCTAATCCACCTGCCTGTCTGACTGCTGCCGGAGCTATCCAATCCAGGTAGCACCTGGCTCGAGCTAAAACCGCTTCGGGTAGAGTGTCCGCCCCGGTACTGGCAGCACGGCACCACTCCCCAGCACTCTTGTTCAGGTTCTTCACCGTTCCTACCAGAACCAGCTTTTCCCTGGCCCGGGTCATGGCCACGTACAGAAGTCGCATCTCTTCCGCCAGCATCTCCCGCCTGATCCTGTTCTTCACCGCCAGTTTCGCCAGGGTAGGGTAGGTCACGGCAAGATCGCGGTCCACGAACTCCAGTCCGATTCCCAGCTTCCGGTGAACCAGCACCTTGCCCCTGAGGTCGGCAAAATTGAACATCCGTCCCAAGCCAGCCACGAAAACTAACGGAAACTCCAATCCCTTGCTCCGGTGAATACTGACCACCCGTACGGCATCATCGTTCTCGGCGGTCACCGCTGCGGTTCCCATTTCCCAGCCGTTTTCCTGCATTCTCTCCACGAACCGCAGGAAGTGAAACAACCCCGTGAAAGAAGAGTTTTCATACCGCGCTGCCCAGGTTTCGAGCAGCCGCAGGTTAGCCTGTCTCTGCTTACCGCCTGGCATGGCCCCTGCGTAATCGTAGTAACCGGTATCCTCGAACAAGTTCCAGAGAAGTTCCTTGGTCCCTCTCCTCCGGGCCACGGTACGCCACCCCTCCAGTTTACGGAAAAACTCCTGGAGCTTTTTCCCTACAGGGTTGTCGCCTTTACCCGCCACCCTAACCGCCGCCTCGTAGAAACTGCCCTCGGGGAAGTGTACCCTGATCTCCGCCAGTTCCGCCGCGTTGAATCCCCCAATCGGCGAGCGCAGAACCGCCAGGAGTGGAATGTCCTGCCGGGGGTTATCGATGATGTTTAGTAAAGATAATACGGTTTTTACCTCAATGGCATCGAAGTACCCGGTATCAACCTGAGCGTAGGCCGGTATACCTGCTCGTCGAAGCTCTTCAACGAAAGCCTGGGCCGCCCCGCGGGTCGTTCGCAGCAAAACGGCGATGTCGCGAAAACACAGCGGGCGGTAGTCCCCGGCTTCCCGGTCCCACACCTTCACGCCTTCCTTACGCAGCCTCTCTATTTCCGCCGCTACCAGCCTGGCTTCGAGCTGGGCCTGGTTGAAGAGCACCCGATTGTCCCCCTGTTCCTCTGACCCTGAAAACACCCCATCGTCGTCCCACTGCTCCTCCAGGCTGTCGTCCCCGGGTTCTACCCCATCCCCAGCCGCATCGACAATCACCAGTTGAACTGGTTCGGTGCTCAGGTCTTTACCGTCATCCGAGTCCGGGTAGACAGACCCCGGGACCAGTTCTGATTCACCACCATATTTCATCTCAGCCACCCCCGGAGCCATGATCTGGCCGAAGAGGTAATTCACGGCTTCTATCACCCTGTCCCGGCTGCGGTAGTTCTGCTTCAAGTCTATTCGCCGCTCTCCATTGTCGGCTTGCCGTGGGTAGCGGTGGTATTTTTCTAGGAAAAGCCCGGGTTCGGCCAACCGGAAACGATAGATACTCTGTTTTACGTCCCCGACCATGAAAATACTGGATCTTTCCGCTTCTTGCTTCGATATCAGGTTAAGAATCGCCTCCTGTACCGCGTTAATGTCCTGGTATTCGTCGACCAAGATTTCTACGAACCTCTCTCTGAACTCCAATGCGATCGATGACGGGGTAAACCTGTCACACCCTCCATCCGCTCTCGACAAAATCCTCAAACAATAGTGTTCGAGGTCGCTGAAGTCAAGCATCGACCGCCGCTCCTTGGCCCCCCGGTACCTTTCGCCGAATTCGCTCACTAGGCCGATCAGAGCCTCGACTACCGGGGCCATCCTGCGCATATCGTTCGCCTGCTGCTCGGGGGTCCTGCTGAAGACGGTTTTACGGATGGAATCGATCCGTTTTTTCACCTGATCCCGGATGGTCTTTACCTGTTCCTGTAGCTCGGAGCGGATCCCGTCCTTCTTGCGCAGCGGCTTCAGACCGGCAAAAGACGCGCCGTCAAACCCCTCTCCCAATTCGGCCCAGCTTCTCTTACACAAAGAGGACAAGCTGCCGAGCATCTTGAGGTCTTGCTTAAGGTTGTCAATATAAGCTACCGGCCCTCCGGGCTTGAGGCAAAGGGCGATGGCCCTTTTTATCTCCTCGATACAACCGCCGATCTCCAGGCCGATACCCTGCTTCAATTCTTCGCACCACGCGTACGCGTCTATGGACTCCACCTGTTTCGCCCATTCCCCCGCAACCTGTCTCAACCAATCTCCAGGACAGGGCAAGCTGCGGGAGAAGCGGAAAAGCTTCAAAACCAGTTCCTTTAAGCCCTCGTCGTCCCGCTCCCCTCCGTAAAGGTCGACCAGAGCAAAAAAGCTAGCATCTCCTCCCGCGTACTTTTCTTCCAGCAGAGCCTCCAGCACCTCCAGTTGCAGGAGTTCGGCCTCGGTCTCGTCAGCTAGGCGAAATGCAGGGTCCAATCCGACCATATAGAAGTGTTCCCTCACCACGTCCAGGCAAAAGGAGTGCATAGTGGCGATGCAGGCGTCGTTCAAAAGAATCATCTGGCGCCGAAGATGCACCGATTCCGGGTTACGGCTGATCTCACTTGCCAGTTCTGCCCTTATCCTTTCTCTCATTTCCGCAGCAGCAGCATTCGTGTAAGTTACGACCAGCAACCGGTTTATGTCGATAGGGTTTACCGGGTCCTTGAGGTGGCCCATAATACGCCCGACCAGTACCGCCGTTTTTCCGGTTCCGGCCGCCGCCGAAACCAAAAGGTTCCCTCCCCGCCAGTTAATCGCATCAAGCTGTTCACTCGACCAAGCACTATTCTCCATCTATTTTGCCCCCTTGGTTCCGCTTGAGGTTCTGCCAGACCACCGCTTCCTCCAGGCTATCCCACACCCGGTACGAGTCCCCGCAAGCCACGTCGAACCGGCAAACAGCCTTGAACCCGCAGTAGTCACAAGCCGTACGATTCCCTTTGGCAAACGGGCTTACCGCGATTTCTCCTGCCAGTATCCTCTGGCCGCTTCTCCGGGCCACATCCCGGAAATGCCGTCTCAGCCACTCGAACTGCTCCCTCAAAACTACCTTGGAGCGGGCGGTGAAGCTTCCATCCTTTTTCACACCTACCGGTATAACGTGGGAATTGCCAGCCAGTCCCCGGTGCATAAGCTCTACCGCTTCCCCCTCCGCCAGAACCAATCCTTTTAGCCTGAAGGATTTGAGCACCTCGAGCTCCGCTTTTTCTGGCCCGTCCACATTCCCCTGTATAAGAGGGTTCTTGACCTCGAAGTAAAAAACCCCCGCCGGGACCGCTTCTTTCCCCCACAGAACAGCGGCGTTTTCGACCACCGCGTCCAGGTAGGCGATAAGCTGCAGGCGGAGACCGTAATACACTTCGTCCAGCTTGAAGCCGGTCGAACCCGACTTGTAATCTATGACCCGCAGGTAAACCCCTTCTCCGTTAGGGGCGGCGTCTACCCGGTCTACCTTCCCCACCAGTTTCAGTTTTACGTCACCATCGTCCACCACAAGCGGTGGAATCCCGTTCCTCCCTATCTCCAGTTCTAGCCCTACAGGCCTGAAATCGCCGCAAGCTAAGTGTTCGGCCACGGCCCAGGCTGATACTTCCACAATTTCCTTCAGCTTGCTTACGAGATAACGCCGCCGCTCGCTCAAGGTTTGCATCTCCGGCTCCATCGCGGTTACCATCTCCGAGACTATCTCGTCTGCCAGTTCCCGGCATTCGTCCCGGCCTACGGTTTCCCAGGCAAGCCTCCGAATTTTAACTTCTTCCACAAACCTCTTCAGGGCGTCATGGAAAAAAGTCCCCAGGTCTGCCGGCCTTATCTTAGCGGTCTCCTTTTCCTTAGCTCGCAAACCGTACCTTATGAAATAAGCGAAAGGACACGACGCAAACTGCTCCAGCTGGCTCACGCTCAGGTGGAGGGGATAACCGTAGAGCCTCTGCGCCAAATCCCCCCCCAGCGGTTGTTCTTCATTCCGGTAAGAGAACCCTTCCAGCACCCGGTGCAAAGCCTGGGTATGATTCTTTTTCAACCATTTGTACGCACCGGCCCACACCGGGTCCAGTGCCCCCAGGCTTCCGGCCTCCCGCAGCCTCGTCGCCAAAAAAGAAAGGGTCCTGCCGGGAACCGCCACATACGCGAGGTCGCCCGCCCCCCCAGGAGGTTCCAGGGAAACCGTCGCGACCTCGATGCTTGGGAACACCTCTCTTAGCCGATCGATGACGGGAGAAGCGTTCATCGCTCTGCCTTCTTCATCAGCCCGAGGGTAGCTGACCCACAAGTATTCGCTCGCCCTGGTCAGGCCAGTATAAACCAAAAACTGCTCCTCGAACAGCCGCTCTTGTCTCCCTGGGGCCAGCTCTACCCCGAAGATTGCCAACTCGGCCCGTTCTTTCTCGCTCAAGAGTCCATCCTGCCGGGGCGGTTGCGGCAGCACCCCGTCATTGACCCCTAAGATGAAAGCCGCCTTCACCTCCGAAGGCCGCGAGCGTTCGAGTGAACCCACAAAGACCTGGTCTAGCCCAGGAGGTATCAGCCCAAGCGTCAGCCCCCCTAAACCCGCATCCAGAACGCGCAGGTACTCCTCCAGTGATAGTGAGTAATCTTCCAGGGCGTCAACCATTTCATCCAGCAGGCTTAGAAACTGGTTGTAGACCTCGGCGTGTTCCGCCGCCTCCTCGAGCCTCCCCTCGGCTTCGGCCGCCCTGCTCCAGGCCTCCAGCTGTTTCCTTACGCCAAGTTGTTCCAATAACAGGTAGAGAGCCTTGGTCACCGATCCAGCAGTCGGGCTGTTTTTGACCTGTTCCTCAAACCATGCCAGGGCTGCTACCGCCCTTTCCCGAATTCGGTTTATGCGCGCAAGGTCCGCCGTTTCTTCGGGGTCTTCTTCGCCTAGCGAGTATCGCCGCCGGTATGCCCAGAGCCTTGGGTCGGTCCAGCCCGCCCCCTTTATTCCGTGAGCCAAGACGTAGTTCTCGAGCTCGTCCACCTCTTCGCGGGAAACCGGAACCAGGTCCGTTTTCAGGAAGCGGAAAACCGCCTCGTAAGACCACCCGGACAGCACCACCTCCAAGGCCGACCTGACGAGCTCGATCAAGGGGTAACTGGTAACCGGCCTTCTGGAGTCGACAAAGCAGGGTAGCCCATATACCTGGAAAACCTGGGGCACCAGTTCTCCGTATATGGACAGGTCACGGACCAAAACTGCGATATCCCGAAAGCGGTATTCCCGTTCCCGGCATAAAGCTAGTATCTCGCGGGCCACGGCCTCGACTTCCGCCCGCCGGTCCTCTGCGGCTACCAGCTTCAGCCCCTGAACTTTCCCGGAGAAAACGGCACCGGGCCAGGCCGGAAACTCGCGTTCGAGATGGGCCAGGGCCTCGTTCTCCCTGAACCTCGGGAGTCCGTTCTCGCCTAGAATTAAGGCCGGCTCCACCTCAACCCCTGCCCGGTTGGCGATTTGCAAAAGACGGGTGTATGTATTGTAAGTGCAGAAAAAGACTTCTTCCCGCTTCACGGGCTTTGTTAAAGCCCCGGGGTCTAGACATAGCAAGCAGTTCACCCGGCTCGAGGTTTTCAAAAGCGAAACCAGAACCTCGTATTCCTGGGGCGTAAATCCTTTAAAACCGTCGACCCATACCTCGCTGCCCTGGCATGTCTGCGATTCCCCGATCTTCCGGGCACAAAAATCGAGATAATCGTCCGGATCAATCAGCCTTCCTTCCAAAACCTGCTGAAAACCTCGATAAATCAGGAGAAGGTCCGCCAGCTTGTCTTTGGCCAGCGACTCCCCCTGCCAAGAGGCCAGCACCTGTTGCAGGTCCTCCGGCTTAACGTGATAAGCCTTAAGCTCACCTATGGCCTGGGCCAGCCGGTCGTAAAAACCCGGCTGCTTCGCTACCCGGGCGAAAGCCTTCAGCCGGTGCCGATTTTCCTCCAGGAGGCGGCAGAGCACCATCCTCTTGCCGTTATCACCCAGAAACGGGCGGTTAGCCCCTCCTGTTTCCTGCAAAACCCGCCAGGCCAACCTACGGAAGCTGTAAACCTGAGCCCGAAAAGACCCTTCCAGCCCCGGTAGCCCGGTAAGCTTTTGCTCCATCTGGAAAGTGCTCTGTTCAGGGACGAGGATGATAATACTGGGCCCCAAAGGGCGGTCCTGGAGCTCCTTTTGTATCTCCTCCAGGCAGTAAGTGGTTTTCCCAGCTCCCGCCCTGCCGATTACAAACCGCAAAGTCATGCTTTCACCCTCCTCCCGATTCCTATTGTATGACCAAAGATTCACGCTGCTTTGTTGAAATTAATCTCCCTACAAAATAATTTTACGGTACCCACCTCATCCTGGCAAAAGAAAAAGGAACAAACATTCGCCTGTTCCTTGTCTCTAATTTTAAGCTTATTGTTTTTCTTGGTCGAGTCGATTGCCTCATCCTCTTTTTAGTTTGTATTCAGAAGCTTACAAGTCCCAACGCTTTTCACACCGCCCTCGTAATGCGCTGCTGGCGGCGGCTCACAGCTTTTTCGTACAGCTGCACATATTTAATGGCGGAATGGTTCCAGGAGAAGTCCATCTTCATGCCCCGGCGCATCAGGTTTAACCACGCTGGCCGGTCATCGCGATAAAGGTTAATAGCTCTGTTTATAGCCGCAAGCAGAGCTTCCGCTGAATAAGCGGAAAAAGAAAACCCGTTACCTTCGCCGGTTGAGGGATCATAGTCCTGGATAGTATCGCTCAAGCCCCCGGTCGCCCTTACCACGGGGATGGTGCCGTAGGCCAGGCTTATTAGCTGCCCTAATCCGCATGGCTCGAACCGGGACGGCATCAGAAATATGTCTGCACCAGCGTATATCTTTTGGGCTAAAACCGAATTAAACCCGAGGTTAACCGACATTCGTCCGGGATGCCGGAGCTGAAGGTCGGCAAAGGTTTTTTCCAGGTGGTCCTCGCCGGTGCCGAGCAAGACCATCTGGGCTCCACCTGCCAGAACGGGTTCTACCGTTTCTGCTACCAGGTCTAAACCTTTTTGCCCGACCAGGCGGCTGATTATGCCCAAAAGCGGACGGTCACACACTTCCAACCCCAATTCCTTCTGCAACTCGTACTTGTTCAGTTTCTTTCTCTCTAATGAATTCTCGTCATAGTTCACGTATATCCTTTTGTCGGTAGCGGGATTGAATTCCTCGTAATCGATGCCGTTGATAATCCCGTAAAGATCCAGAGCCCTTTTGCGCAGTAACCCGTCGAGTCCTTCGCCCAACTCCGGGGTCTGTATTTCCATGGCATACTTCGGGCTGACTGTGTTTATCACATCGGCGTACAGAAGCCCGCCTTTCATAAAATTGACTTCGCCGTAGAATTCCAGCTCTTCCGGAGTAAAAAACTCGTCGCCCAGTCCCAATGGCTTCAATATGGCCCGCGGGAACCTTCCTTGGTACTGGAGATTGTGAATCGTAAACACCGTGGCCATCGTCTCAAAGAAAGGCTCGCCCGAAAAACGTATCTTTAAGAACAGCGGCAACAAACCGGTATGCCAGTCGTTACAGTGAATTACGTCAGGTCTAAATTCCAGGTAAGGCAGCATAGCCAGGATGCTCTTGCAGAAGAAATTGAATCTTTCTCCTTCATCGGCATAGCCATAAATATGGTCGCGGTAGAAGTAGCGGTAATTGTTGACCAGATAGATCGGTACTTCCGTTTCTCCAGACCTTATTGCCGTTTGCCTTACAATAGCGGTTTCTAAATGTCCGTCCATGGGGACCGGCAAATCGGTAACGTACCGCCCTCCGCTGATCTGTTTGTAATTCGGGATTACCACCCTGACGTCGTGTCCCAACCGTTGTAAGGCCTTGGGTAGGGATCCGATTACGTCCGCCAAACCTCCGGTCTTGGCAAACGGGACCATCTCGGAAGCAGCCATCAGTATTTTCATCAATCTACCTTCTTTCTTCTTTCCCCAGCCAGGGACGGGTTTAATGCGAAGTGCCCAGATCCTCAATTGTCTCGCGCAGTATCTTAGCCGCCATTTCTGGCGGAGTAGGATTAATGTAGTAATCGGTCCCCATCTCAAACCCAGCAACTCTGGTCAAGCGGGGCAGTATCTCCAAATGCCAGTGGTACCCCGGATCCCAGGGAATGTTAACCGGAGAGGAATGCAGTATCAAGTTGTAGGGAGGGTTGTTTAGGACCTGAGCCAAACGGGTAAAAGTTTCGCGCAGGATCCAGGCCAAGCTCTTTATCTCGTCCTCCGATATGGCTCCAAAATCGGTTTTGTGATGCTTGGGCAGTATCCAAGTTTCAAACGGAAAACGAGAAGCAAATGGGCAAAAGGCCAAAAAATGCTCGGCTTCGAGCACCAGGCGGTCTTGCGCAGCCTGTTCCTGGACCATCATATCGCAGAATACGCACCTACCAGTGGTTTGACGGTACCGCTCAATCCCGTGAACAACTTCATCCATCACTGACTTGGGAACTACCGGGGTGGCTATGAGCTGGCAGTGAGTGTGTTCTATGGAAGCACCGCCTTCTCTTCCGTGGTTCTTGAATACCTGAATATACTTTATCCGGTAGTCCCTAGCCAGATCACAATAACGGTCCCGCCACATCCTAATTATTTCCTCTACCTGGCCAACCGGGTGTTCGTGAAAATGAACCTGGTGACGCGGCGTCTCGATGATTACCTCGTGAGCCCCGATACCGGTCATGCGACTATAAACCCCTTCATTATGTTCAGCCAAAATCCCGTCAGGAGCCAAAGCCGGGTATTTGTTCGGTACTGTCCTCACCCACCAGCCCGGGGCGTCTCTATCGGTCCCTGCTTGGCGGTAGGCCCATATTTCGGGAGGAGTCTCTTCTTCCCTCCCCCCGCAAAAAGGGCAGTCTGATACCCGCGGTTCCTCGCGCGTGGCTGGAAAATCCTGGGGTCTCATCGCCCTTTCCGCCGCTATCACTACCCACTGTCCATTTACCGGATTCTGTCTCATTTCAGGCATTTTCGTCCCTCCAATGCTGTTGGTTTTCGCCAGAGCATATTTCCTTTATCTTTTGCTCATAGAAATCGGTTAAGGCCTCGGCTACTTCCTGGGAAAAAGCTTCCGAGTATATGCGGCATACCGGTCTCTCATCATCCGGAAGTACCAGGGTCCAGCCATCTGGGTTTTCGAGGCGCACCCCCTCCAAGTAATCATCGGTCAATCCTAGCCCTTTTTCTTCCGCCAGCCTTCTGATTACCCTTCCCTTATGTTCCCATGCTACCCTGGTTTCTCGCTTGTGGTAATTCAAAACCGGCAAAACCTCTATCTCATCCTCCAGTTCTCTATCATGATTTGCAAGGTGTTCGAGTATCTTCATAGCAGCATACAAGCCGTCAGCGTAAAGGTAAAACTGCTCAATTTCTCCTCCTTTCAGCATGGCTTCCATCAGACTGTCGGGGCTAGACTTGGTTCGTATCACTTTTTGTCCAGAACCACGAAGCGAGTTTTCTACTGCCTGCGGTAGATAGAGCGGAATGTATACAGTTTGAAAACAGCGGCCAAACAGATTTACAAGTAAAGCAATATACTCCTCTTCTTTAATCACCCGCCCCTGCCGATCTACCAAGGCCAGCTTCTGTCCCCCATCGTAAAGATACAACCCTATCCCGAAGTTTTTTTCGCACAACCTGCGTTGCAACTGGCTTAACGCCATCCCCGTCTCGAGAGGGCTAGAATCTCCGTCCATCATCTTGGCCCGGCCATCGACTCGATTCACCCGGCAACCCAGCTGGTCCAGGATTTCAGCCATCGTGCCAGACAAATATGGATTCTCGGCCGCCAGCTCGACCGAAAACCTGCGGCGTTTGATACGATCCCCGTTGACCTTGGCCAGCATCGCCGAGGTGTATGAAGAAGAAATGGCAGGCAGGACGGTTTTTTCTCTTATCCTTTCTGGCGGTACCTGTCTGAACTCTTCCCGGTTCCAGATGTTTTCGACCTTACGCTCTTCGCGCTTAGGTAGATCCGCTCCGTTCTCGTTCACCACAACCAGGTTCGCCATATGCCCGTCTGGCCCCAGAACCCGACAGTACACCCCACAGTTGGTCTGAAAGCTGTGAGCCGCATACCGCAAAACCGGCAGCAAACACCGGCCGGCATCTGCGACCTCTACTCCGGTAGCCGAGAGCCCGCTGACCAGTGCATCTTTCAATAACTGACTGGCAGAAATCGAATCAGTTCCTACCACCACCCTCGCTCCGGTAGGAAGATACGTTCCCAAGGCCCTGCCGATACGTGCGGTGTTTTCAGGAGTTAACTCCTCGTTGATTTTGCCCTTGATTCCCCCAATCCCGAATAGGTTCCGGGTCACCCGGCCTGACCATACCACGCTTTCCAAAACGCTTCTTCCTTCTTCAATATGTTTGTGTGGCCAAATCTTTACCCCTGGCTTGACCATAGCCTGGGCTCCCACCTTCGAGTGGTCCCCGATTACCGCCCCTTCGAATACCCCGGCTTTTGTTTGAATGTTTACCCCCCGCCCGAGAATCGCGCCCCTCACCTCGGCTTGCGGTCCCAAGTAACATCCTTTACCGGTTACCGTCCTCTTGACCGAAGCCCCCCTGTCTACCAGACATCCCTCACCCAACACCGAATAAGGCCCCAAAAAAGCTCCCGGCCTTATTTCCGAGCCTGGACCGATGTAAGATGGCCCCTGAACCACTGCCTCCGGCGACACAAAGGCCCCAGGCCCTATCCACACAAGCCCCTGGCGGCTACCGTCGATCTCGATTTTTACCTTGCCGTCAAGGATGTCGAGGTGTACCTGGTAATACATGTCACAGTTCCCAATGTCACACCAATAGCCACTGAGCACGCACCCGAAAATCCCTTGTTTGCCACGTAGCAGTTTTGGGAAAAGCTCTCGCGAAAAATCGAAGACCGTGTCCGGTGGGATGTACTGAAGGATTTCCGGTTCCAAAATGTATATTCCAGTGTTCACCGTGTCGCTGAACACCTCGCCCCACGAAGGCTTTTCTAAGAAACGAGCTACGGCTCCTGACGGTTCGGTTAGCACCAGGCCGTACTCAAGCGGAGACTCAACCCGAGTCAGCACTAGGGTTGCCAGGGCTTTTCTCGAACGGTGAAATTCAACGGCTTCGCCCAAAGCGAAGTCGGTTAAAGCGTCCCCGCTCACAACGATGAAGGTTTCATCCAAGAAATCCTCTGCGTTCTTAACGCTCCCGGCCGTTCCCAGCGCAGTCTCCTCTTCGTAGTAGTGAAGATTGACCCCCCATTCGCTGCCATCTCCGAAGTATGCCTTGATGTGTTCAGGCAAGTATTGTAAAGTCACCGCAATCTCGGTTATCCCGATTTCCCGCAGAAGCCGAAGCGCGTATTCCATAACCGGTTTGTTCATTACCGGTACCATAGGTTTAGGCAAGTTACAAGTTAAGGGCCGCAAACGTGTTCCTTCCCCTCCAGCCATGACCACCGCTTTCATCCCTTACTCCTCCTTGTCGTTCTTGAAGGTGGAAGTTGGCACATACAGACCAGGTCCGAACCGGCAATCCTTAACCAGTAATATGCACGCTCCCCGGTCAAATAATACAAGTGCAAAAAAAAGGGCGCTTCTGATATGGCGTGGCATGCCATCTCAGAACCGCCCCTTTTTTTTACGTTTCTACTGCTCGTTTTGCTCTGTCCGCACATGAGAGACCCGATTGCGGCCTTTGCTTTTTGAGAGATACAACCCTTCGTCTGCCGCTTTCACCAAGGCGACTCCCGTTTCTCCATCCAGCGGATAAGCAGCCAATCCCATGGAAAGAGTTATGGGAGGGCCGGTCTTGTCGTTTTCCACCCTTTGCCTTATACGCTCCGCAATCAGCCGGGCATCACTCAACGGCGTATGAGGGAACACCACTATGAACTCGTCTCCGCCGTAACGTCCGAAAATGTCACCTTCTCGAATGGAAGACTTTACTATCCGAGACAGCCGTTTTAAAGCCATGTCCCCCGCCACATGACCCAGCTTATCGTTTAACTGCTTGAATTCGTCAATATCAAACATTAGTAGGCAAAAAACATCTCTATCTCGGGCCACCAGCAGCGAATCAATCTCCTGCAATAAAGCTTTCTTGTTCAAGGCGCCGGTCAACGCGTCGGTTGAGGCCTTATCGGCCAGCCTTTGCTTGGCCCTCTCCAGTTCTAACATCCTCAGCTTCACTTCCCTGCCTACCGCTCTTTCAAAGTCCTCGAGAACCGTGCGAGCTTGCTGAAGCTCAGCCTGGCTTACACGAACAGCCTCACGATACATGCAAGCAAAAAGCCATACCAATCCGAGCGTTTTCAGAAAAATCGGTAAAAATAGCCTGTTCCCCGACAAAAAAAGCCAGCCTGGATAGCTGGCAGCAAGTATGACAGTCGGAGTTCCCCAATCCGGCCACTTCCTTGTTCGTGCTAACTGGACTGTAGCCACAAGTAATAGTAACGCGAACGGCAACCACCACCAAAACTGAATGTAGCGTATCCAGAACTGCCTGAAGAAAAGTACAGAAAACCAAAGCCAGGACAGCAGGGCTGCACTACCCAAAACAGCGGCCACCAGTTCCGGCGAGTACATCAACCTGGTTCCTAGCGCGGCTAAACCGGCGACAACAAGCATCCCGGCAACCTCGGCAAATATATAGCTCGAGGTAATGTCGGTCCCTTTGCCCATGGCTATGGCCAACACCCCTATCACAAATGGCACGACGAACCCCACGCCGGGTTTCTTCCATTGACAGGTCGCTGGCACCACCAACACAGCATAGCTCCATATCAGCAAAGACATGCATACCAAGGCCAGCCCGTATATTCTCGTTATCAAATCTAATCCTTCCATGAAAACCATTCAGCCCTTCATGCAAATTGGAAATCGTGCAATTTAAGAATCGTCCCTTTTTGCACGTTTTCTAATGAATTTGTAAAGCCTTCCCTTTCATGATAATATTATAAGAAAGTAAAAGGTCAAAGACATTAGGCAATTTCATAATTCCCGCAGTGCAGTTGCTGACCCCGACCTTTACAGAGCGTTACCGTTACCTTCGTAAATCCCGCAATGCCTGCGCTTTAAGCTTTTTGTGTTACAAACAATCCTTTGGCTCTTATAGCCAATTCTAACCCTCGATTCCCTGGATTTTTAAAGGAGGTTTTTCTTTTGAACATTACCTTGATTGAACCCAAGCCCCCGGGCAAACATGTATTCAGCACGGTTAAGATGCCGCGTTTGGGACTGCCCATCCTAGGAACCATTCTCAGACAACAAGGACATCATGTCAACCTGGTTTACGGTACCTATCGCAATGTGAAAGCTTCGGATCTGGCTGGCACCCAGCTGGTTGGAATATCTGCTACCACGTCGACCGCCCCTTATGCTTACCGATTAGCGGACTTCGCCCGTTCCCAAGGCATAGCGGTGGTGATGGGCGGACCGCATGTCAGCTTCATGCCGGAAGAAGCCCTAGGGCATTGTGATTACGTGGTGCGGATGGAAGGAGATTACACGTTCCCCGCTCTTGTACAATGCCTAAATCAAGGGGAAATACCGTTTGAGGTGCCGGGTATCAGTTTTGTCCATAACGGGGAAGTCATACACAACCCGGCACCAGACTGGGTTGACATCGCGACTTTACCTTTTCCCCACATATCCGTTTTCGGTGCAAATAGGCTTTCGACGTACCCGGTAGTAACTTCGCGCGGGTGTCCCTACGATTGTACTTTCTGCAGTGTAACCCCTATGTTCGGCCACAAGATGCGTTGTCGTAGCATTGAATCTATTGTAGAAGAACTGGAACAGTATAAAGGCAAGCAGGTCTTCTTCGTCGATGACAACTTCACAGCCAGTCCGGCCCGGGCCAAAGCCTTAATGCGAGCAATGATTGAGAAGAACGCCAGACCCCGCCGCTGGTTTGCTCAGGTACGTACTGAAAGCGCGCGGGATGATGAGCTCCTCTCGCTCATGCGGGATAGCGGATGTGGTTACGTATACGTGGGGATGGAGTCCATCAATCCCAAAACCTTAAAAAACTATAACAAGCGCCAGGAAGTATCCGACATCGAGTACTGCGTTAAACGTTTTCACGATTACGGCATAATGGTGCACGGAATGTTCGTCTTTGGAAGCGATGAAGACACTGCGGAAACCATTGAAGAAACGGTGTCTTTTGCGCTTAAGAACCACATCGACACCGTTCAGTTCATGATACTGACCCCTTTGCCGGGGACCAGAACCTTTGCCGAGTTGGAAGCTGCTGGGCGCATCTTTACCCGCGAATGGAGCCTGTATGACGCCCATCACGTAGTATTTACCCCCGCAGGCATGTCGGCTTATTCATTGCAGGCCGAGACCCAGGAAGCGTTTAAGCGTTTCTACTCTTTAAGCAACCTTTTTTCAAATTTCCAGGTATCGGGATGGCGATCCGTGGCCTTTCGCGCCGTAGGTTACTGGCTGGTAAGGAAATGGGTGAGAGAAAACAAGCACTATGCCCACACCTTACTCCAGCCCGGCGAAACCGAGTCGCGGGACGCCTTCTCGCTAATAGAGCAACCTATCTTCAAAGTTATCCATCACCAACTGACGAAAATCGAGCTTTTTACGGACGGGGTTCAAGCCCTGGCTAAAATGACTGGAAAAATAAACGAAACAGCGGCAAGCAAAGCTGTTAAATCCTTTGCCGCCGCCTTGGGTAAGGCCTGTTGCAACATAATTATCGATGCTCGTGAGCTAACGTTCGCCTCGGATAACAGTCTAATACGGTTCATGAAGACCCTTAACCGCACTGCAGGCACAGCACGCCACATGGTAGTACGGTTGCCCGTTTCTGCAGACTACCTGTTTCAACTTATGCTGCGTTACGACGTAGAAATACCTAGCTACGTCATCGTGCCTTCCAACCCGTAAAAGCTAGAAATCGCCGCTGACCCGGCACTCAGCTTAAATCTTGATTATTGACTAGCGTTTTGGAGCCTACTGTCATGTTACAACTTCAGTCAGCTGAGTGCCGGGTCTGTGGCTCGCCTCGCAACCAGGCTTTGCCGACGAAAAGGCCATTCATACTTGCGCGGAGCTCGAAACCCGCTGTTTTTGCTTTCTTTCAGAATTTCTTCGTACACTTCCACGGTTTTAGCTGAGATTATCCTCCAGTCATATTGGGCGTACACCTTCTCAATTGCATTGTGGGCAAGTTTTTGGGCTAGATCTCGGTTTGTTAATATCTCTATCACCCTGTCCGCCAGGGAATTGGCTGACCCAGTTATAGCCCACAGCCCGTCTTCGTTGTTTTTTACTATCTCCGCTAACCCACCGCTGTCCGAAACCACAACCGGGGTTCCTGCAGCCATGGCCTCGAGAGCTACTATGCCAAACGGTTCGTAAAGACTGGGAAAAACGGCTACATCGGCTACCTGGTACAGCCGGTCACGGTCCTCTTCACTGATATACCCTGTGAAACAGACCTTATCCCCAAGTCCCAAGTCGTTTGCCTTTTGTCGCAAGAAATCGTGAAAAGGACCGGTTCCAGCGATAACGAATTTTGCTTCAGGACAATATCCGAGGATTTTGGGCACAGCCTCCAGAAGCACTTGCACCCCTTTTTCCGGCACCAACCTGCCTACAAAAAACACTATTTTCTCGTAGGGCAGGGCCCATCTATCTTTAAAACCAGGCGCCACCTCTTTCTGCCGCAATCTTTCCGGGTATACCCCATTAGGTATCAAACGTATTTTATCGGAAGGCAAATTAAACACCCGCCGCACTTCATCGACCATATAGCTAGAACAACATATGACCCGCCAGGCTTCATAGGTTAGCCACCATTCGATGTCGCTTATACTTCTCTGCAACTGGTTATGAAGCCCGTTATTGCGCCCGTACTCGGTAGCATGCACAGTCGCTACCATAGGAATTCTATAGCCGTGTTTCAACGCCCGAGCCGCGTATGCTACCAACCAGTCGTGAGCGTGTATTATATCCACCTCTCCTTCCTGGTTCACATAGTCTATGGCCCTTTCCAGGATGGCTACGTTCAACTGAAGTGACCAGCCCAGGATGTCAGCGGTGGGCAAGTCATAAGGGCGAACGCGCAATACTTCTACTCCTTCAACTCTCTCTCTCTCCAGTGACTCTGACCCGCCGCAGGTTACGACCGTTACCTCCAGTCCTTGTCGAACCATCGATGTAGACAAATCGTACACGTGCATAGCCAGTCCCCCGACTACTCTTGGAGGAAACTCCCAGGAAAGCATCATCACTCGCATAAAAGTACCTCCTAGCAACCTTCTTCAAATAGCGAAGTTCAAAACGCCTATTTTAGCAGCATCTTTCATTAATATGTTCCGGTTTCTTGGTAAGCATACGGCTCCCCAAACATAAAAAAAGCCCGGGTAATTGAACCCGGGACCAAGCGAGGGGAATTGCTAGGGCTTCCTGCCAGAATGAATAGTATAACTCCAATCCTTGCCGTTGTTGTTATCCCAGTTATTGGCACTATCTTTAAAACAGAAATTCAGCCGGTCATTAGATTTTACTTTGACGCTGGCTTCAAACCCGTCTGAAGTTCGGTGCATGGGCAAGTCGGTAACATCGGCCCAGTGATTGGCTGGACCGTACCCGTAATGAAGGTAGACGGCATCTGCCCCGCTGGCAGCCAAGAGGCCATTGTACTTGATATTAACCTCAGCCCCAGCCGTAACCGGCACCGGATGCGCTATTACCCCGCCTTCAATCTCTGCCCGAGCCATGCCATGGCCTCCTCTTCGGTTCACACACTCCAATTCATACCGTTGTTGTTATCCCAATTGTTGGCCGAGTCTTTGAAACAGAAGTTGATACGGTCAGGTCTCTCTACCTTCAAGGTAGTTTCGAACCCGCGATCTGTCCGCATCATCTCCTGGTCATGGATGCTCGCCCAATGGGTGGAAGGTCCGTAACCCATGTGCAAAAAGACTCGGTCGGCTCCACTCTGTGCCAATAACCCGTTATAAATTATTTTTAGATTTTCCCCGGTGTTGACCGGGTACGGGCTGGCCACAACTCCACCTTGCATTCTGATTTCGCTAGCCATCTTTTTCGCCTCCTTTGATCTGAATTCAAATTTATTTTTTGTCATACCCTCTGTGTTTTATGAGCAAATAAAAAAACCTGGCCTGGCCAGGTTTTCCTCTTAATCCTGTATTTCTCAATTTTGTTCTATCCAAAGGGCTACAGGTTTTGAATTAGAGCATCCCCGAATTCCGAGCATTTTACTTCGGTTGCACCCTCCATCAACCGGGCAAAGTCATAAGTCACGATCTTACTCGCTATGGTTCTTTCCACAGCTCCTATAATGAGATCCGCGGCTTCATGCCATCCCAAGTGCCGCAACATCATTTCCCCTGACAAAAGAACCGAGGAAGGATTGACCTTGTCCAGCCCGGCGTATTTGGGAGCTGTTCCGTGGGTTGCTTCAAATACCGCATGTCCAGTATCATAGTTGATGTTAGCTCCTGGGGCAATCCCAATCCCCCCTACCTGCGCGGCTAACGCATCAGAAATGTAATCACCATTGAGGTTCATAGTAGCTATAACATCGAATTCTCGAGGACGGGTCAGTATCTGCTGCAAAAAGATATCGGCAATTACGTCCTTAACTATGAGCTTGCCCTGGGCCTCAGCCTCTGCTTGAGCCTCATTAGCTGCTTTTTCTCCTTTACGTTCCTTGATCTCATCGTACTGGTTCCAGGTAAAGACGTGGTCCCCAAACTCCTGTTCCGCTACTTCGTACCCCCAGTTCTTGAAGCCTCCCTCGGTAAACTTCATAATGTTCCCCTTGTGAACCAGGGTCACGCTCTTTCGTCCTTCGCTCAGCGCATACCTTATTGCCGCTCGAACCAGCCTCTTGCTCCCTTCTTCCGATATGGGCTTTATGCCAATGGCCGATGTTTCGGGAAACCTTATGTTTTTCACTCCCATTTCGTCTTTTAAGAACCTTATGACCTTCTTGACCTCTTCCGACCCTTTTGGCCACTCGATGCCTGCATAGATGTCTTCTGTATTTTCTCTAAATATCACCATGTCCGTGTCCTCGGGCCTTTTGACCGGAGATGGTACTCCTTTGAAATAACGCACCGGTCTAACACAGGCATATAGATCCAGCTCTTGCCGCAAAGCCACGTTCAGAGAACGGATGCCGCCACCTATAGGAGTAGTAAGTGGCCCTTTTATTGCTATAACGTACTCCCTGATGGTATCTATGGTTTCCTGAGGAAGCCACTGTCCTATCAAGTTAAAAGCCTTTTCACCCGCGAGAATCTCTTTCCATACAATTTTTTTCTTGCCCTGATATGCTCTTTCTACCGCAGCCTCGAGTACCCTTGATGCTGCTGCCCATATATCGGGCCCGGTACCATCACCGATAATAAAAGGAATTATCGGATTATCCGGAACCTGCAGCGCTCCGTTGACCACCCTGATTTTTTCACCCTCGACCAAAATATTCACCCCTTATAACGTTTACTCGTTACCGATTGAAGTCAACGAGCTATACCGCCCGATGTCTTCGTAGGCAAAAGTTTCAGCTGAGCCAGGAAGTAATTGAGAATCTAGAATGCAGAATTAAGAATGATAAACTGAGAACTGTAAGCTGTCCGTCAGTCAAAATTGAACGTGCCGTATTTCTTGAAGTGTTCCACCAGCCCCCCGTCCGAGAGGATCTTGATCATAACCTTGGGCAACGGCTTTATCGGAATCTCAGTTCCCTGGGTTAAATTAGAAATTACCCCTCGTTCCAGATCCACCTCGAGCTCGTCCCCCGGCTCAATGCGGTCGGTATCGCACTCGATAAGAGGCAACCCGGTGTTGATGCAGTTGCGATAAAAAATGCGGGCAAAGGACTTGGCCAGGACCGCGCTGATACCGGCATGTATGATTGCCCATGGAGCCTGTTCACGTGACGACCCGCAGCCGAAGTTCTTCCCAGCAACTATCATATCTCCCTTTTGAACCTTCGAATAAAAATCGGGGTCCAGGTCCTCCATAACGTGCTTGGCCAGCTCCGTCATGTCTAAGGTCTTAAACTTATACCGTCCCGAGATTATGTAGTCGGTGTTGACATCATCACCGAACTTGTGTGCTTTCCCTCTAAGTTCCATAGCAGACTAATCCTCCTATTTTAAGAATTCCCTAGGATCGGTAATAATGCCAGTAATGGCAGACGCTGCTACCGTCGCAGGCGAGCCCAAGTATATGAAGGCCTTGTTGTTTCCCATTCGCCCTTTGAAGTTACGGTTAGCTGTAGAAATTACACTTTCGCCATCAGAAGGAATCCCGTTATGGGTACCCACGCAAGGCCCGCATCCGGGCGTAACCACCGCTGCTCCGGCCTCAATCAAAGTTTGCAGTACTCCCTCTCTTATGGCATCGAGCATAACCTGGCGCGAAGCAGGAGCTACGATCAACCTGAAGTTGGGATGTATTTTTCTCCCCTCCAGTATGCTGGCTGCGACTCTAAGATCTTCTAAACGACCGTTGGTGCACGTTCCTATTACTCCTTGCTGCACCGGAGTTCCTGCAACTTGACTTACCGGAACCACATTGTCAACGGTGTGTGGTTTGGCTACTTGGGGTTCCAGTTCTGACACGTCATATTCCTTGACAGCTGCATATGCAGCGTCCGGGTCCGCTTCAACCGGTTCGAAGGTCCTATCAGTGTGCTTTCTCACCCATTCCATTGTTTTCTCGTCGGCTTCCATCAGCCCTACTTTGGCTCCCATTTCTATGGCCATGTTGCTGATGGTAAAACGAGCTTCCACGGACAAGGTTTTGATCGCTTCACCCGTATACTCGGCCGCCATGTAAGTGGCACCATCGGCAGTCACGTCTCCAATGAGATAGAGGATGAGGTCTTTGGAATATACTCCTTTAGGTAGCCTACCGTTGATCACAAACTTTATCGTTTCTGGAACCTTGAACCACATCTTGCCCGAGATAATTCCCGCCGCCAGATCGGTTGACCCCACCCCGGTGGCAAAAGCGTTGATGGCCCCGTAAGTACACGTATGAGAATCAGCCCCGATGACTAAGCTACCCGGCCCCACATGACCCTTTTCAGGAAGCAGCTGGTGACATACACCCTCACCGATGTCGTACAGGATAATGCCGTAGCGGCGTGCAAAATCCCGCATCTTGGCGTGGAGACGCGAGACCCCTTCCAAAGGACTGGGTGCGCTGTGATCAATAACCATCGCCACGCGGCGCGGGTCAAACGGTCCGTCTCCTTGCATCTCCTCAAAGGCCTGAATAGCCAGGGGCGACGTGCCGTCCTGCCCCATGACGAAGTCAAGATCCGCTACCACGATTTCATTAGCCCTAGCATCCTGCCCGCTTTTGGCCGACAGTATCTTTTCCGCTATAGTCTTACCCAACGTTTCTCCCTCTCTCCTTCATGTAGTCTTCGTAGATGTAAACCAGTTCCTTATCAAAGAGCGAACGTTTGAGATCAACCGCAGTTGCCCTGACCCTTTCTAAAATGTTTTCTGCATCCTCGTCGCCCAACTCTAAACCGTACTCGCGGAATTTAGCCTTCAGTGCCGCCGTGCCCGAATGTTTGCCAATGACTATTTGCCTCTCCAATCCTACTTCTTCCGGTTTAAATACCTCATATGTCAACGGGTTTTTGAGCACGCCATCGCCGTGAATACCCGACTCGTGGGCGAAAATGTTAGACCCGACAATCGGCTTGCTGGGAGGCACCTTTCTCCCTGCAGCCTGGGCCACGTACAAGGCAACTTCCCTGAATTTCTCAGTCTTGAAGTTCAGGTCCACGTTCATGAGATACTTCAAAGCCATTACCACTTCCTGCAGGCAAGCGTTTCCGGCTCTCTCACCAAGGCCGTTTACCGTGACCCCTACGTGGTTAGCCCCCGCATAAACCCCGGCTATAGCGTTAGCAGTAGCCATTCCAAAGTCGTTATGGGTGTGCATCTCGATATCCATCTCGATAGCGTCTCGCAAGGTCTTGATCTTACGAAAAGTAGTTAAAGGATCCAGGATACCTACTGTATCGCAAAAGCGCAACCTGTTTGCCCCGCAGTGTTTGGCGGTTAGGGCGAACTCGATAAGAAACTCCATATTGGTACGGGATGCGTCTTCCGCGTTGACCGAAACGTAGAGACCGTGGTCTTTGGCAAACGAGACCGCCTCTGACATCCTCCGTAAAACATCTTCCCTCGTGGTCTTAAGCTTGTGCTCGATGTGAATATCGGAAGTCGATATGGATATCGCTACCGCATCCACGCCGCAGTCAAGAGAATGTTTCAAGTCCGATATGGCAGCCCGATTCCAGGCCATAATACTAGCTCTCAGTCCCAGGGATACTATCTGCTTGACACACTCCTTTTCGTGTCCTCCCATAACGGGTATCCCGGCCTCGATCTGGTCTACCCCTATTTCGTCGAGGTATTTAGCTATGCGGATCTTTTCCTGGTTAGCGAAGACAACTCCAGCCGTCTGTTCTCCGTCGCGTAAAGTTGTGTCTACGATGTAAATCTTAGCGTCCTTCGCCAGAAACCAGTCTTTGCTCAGCGAACTTTTGGTCAAACCTGTCACTCCTTTCCCTTCCGTTGTTCGGTAAGACGTTTGCCTATTACCAGCTATCGATTCATTGACCATCTACGAGCATCCTTCTTAATATGTCATTGACAACCTTCGGGTTTGCCTGCCCCCGGGTTGCCTTCATTACCTGCCCTACCAAGAAACCAAAAGCCTTTTCTTTTCCTTTGCGATAATCCTCCACGACCCCTGAGTTCTCAGCTATGATACGGGCGATGACAGGTTCCAAAGCAGCCTCATCCGATATCTGTACCATTCCCTTTTCCCTAACCACGGTTTCGGGAGATTTCCCACTAACAAACATTTCCTCAAATACCGTTTTGGCCATTTTTCCGCTTATCTGGCCGCTATCAATCATTTTCAGCATTTCCGTCAAATGAGCCGGTTTGATCTTCGCATCTTTCAGCTCTAGGTTGTGCTGGTTCAAGAGCCGGCTCAATTCTCCCATTATCCAGTTGGATACAGTCTTAGCGTCTTGATAATACTGCATACATTCATCAAAAAAATCAAGCGTGTCCTTGGTCATCGTAAGTAAGTTGGCATCATATTCGGGCAAGTTGAACTGTCTCATAAGGCGTTCGCGAGCAGCATCAGGAAGCTCGGGCAAACTCGATCGTACCTCTTCAACCCATCCCCTATCGATGATTAGAGGAACCAGGTCGGGATCCGGAAAATAACGGTAGTCCTGAGCTTCTTCTTTCGAGCGCATCGAAAGAGTCGCTTGTTGCGATTCATCCCAGGTTCTGGTTTCTTGAATCACCGACTCGTCATCCTCCAAAAGCTCTATCTGCCGTTTTATCTCATACTCAAGAGCCCTTTCCAGGGCTTTGAAAGAGTTCAAATTCTTTATCTCGGTCTTGGTCCCAAACCCCTGCTGCCCCTGTATGCGAACCGAAACGTTGGCATCACAGCGCAAGGAACCTTCTTCCATCCGGCAGTCCGATACCCCCAGGAAAAGAAGAATGGACCTCAGTTTTTCCATGTAAAGACGGGCCTCGGCAGGACTCCTCATGTCCGGCTCCGAAACGATCTCCAGGAGCGGCACCCCGGACCGGTTAAGGTCCACCAGAGAATACGGGGTACTGGCTATGGTACCTTGATGTAACAGTTTTCCCGCATCCTCCTCCATATGCACCCTGGTAATCCCTACTCTCTTTTTGCGCCCCTCGACTTCTATATCAATATAACCGTTGCGACAGATAGGAAGGTCGTACTGCGATATCTGGTAAGCTTTAGGCAAATCGGGGTAAAAATAATTCTTGCGGTCAAACTTGCTGAACTCCGCAATTTCACAATTAAGAGCCAAGCCGGTTTTTATCGCGTATTCCACTACTTTACGGTTCAGTACGGGTAAAACCCCGGGCATCCCTGTACAAATGGGACATACTTGAGTATTCGGTTCAGCCCCGAAACGGGTAGAACAAGCACAGAATATCTTCGAATCCGTTCTCAGCTCGGCATGCACTTCCAATCCTATTACCGCCTCATAGCGTCCTGTCGGCACTCAGTTCACCCCCAGCCGAGGTCTCAAACGAGCCATCCCTGTACTCTGTTCAAAAGCGTATGCCACCCTCAACAAAGTTCCCTCCTCCAGCGGCCTACCGATTATTTGTAAGCCAACCGGTAACCCGTTTACAAATCCACAGGGTATGGACATAGCTGGCAATCCTGCTAGATTCACGGGAATGGTAGCTATGTCAGACATATACATGGCCAGAACATTATCCGTTTTTTCATGAAGCTTAAAGGCAACTGTGGGAGCAGTTGGAGTCACTAAAACATCGTATTTATCAAAAGCCCAATCGAAATCCTCCTTAATCAGCCGTCTTACCTTCAAAGCCTTAAGGTAATACGCATCATAATACCCAGAGGAAAGGGCATAGGTCCCCAGCATTATTCGCCTTTTCACTTCTGGCCCAAAGCCTAAGGCCCTGGAACTGGCAAACATGTCGATAACGCTTTCGGCCTTAACATCTCTCAACCCATACCTTACCCCGTCAAACCTGGCCAAATTGGAGCTGGCCTCAGCCGGGGCAATGATGTAGTATGCAGGTAAAGCGAACTCGGTATGCGGAAGGGAAGTCTCTTCTACCACTGCCCCCATCTCTTCCATCTTCAGCATGGCCCGGTTGATGGTTTCCTTAACCGCATCGTCTACTCCCTCTTGAAAATACTCGCGGGGATAACCTATCCGAAAGCCCTTTATATCAGGTACTAAAAACTTAGTATAATCAGGTACAGGAGCGTCGATACTTGTGGAGTCCAGCCTGTCATGGCCGGCGATAACATTCATCACCAGGGCACAGTCGGTCACGTCCTTGGTCAAAGTCCCTATCTGATCCAGAGACGACGCAAAGGCAACCAAACCATAGCGAGAAACCCTTCCGTATGTAGGCTTCATACCCACAACCCCGCAAAACGACGCCGGCTGCCGTATGGAACCACCCGTGTCAGAACCGAGGGCGTATATCACCTCGCCGGCAGCAACCGCAGCCGCCGAACCACCGGAAGAACCACCGGGAACCCGTTCCGGATCCCAGGGATTGCGAGTAGGGAAGAAAGCCGAGTTCTCTGTGGAAGAACCCATGGCAAACTCGTCCATATTGAGCTTACCCATGAATACGGCCTTTTCTCTCCGAAGTTTGGAAACAACCGTAGCATCATAAGGGGGAACAAAATTTTCGAGCATGCGGGAAGAACAGGTAGTCCTCATGCCGCGGGTGCACAAATTGTCCTTCAATCCACATGGGATGCCGGCCAACCCTCTGTAACCGCCTTCTTCATGCAGTTTGCGCGCGGAATCGCGAGCCGCCTCCGGAGTCAACGTAACAAACGCTTTGATGTTCTCTTCCACTTCACCTATGCGGTCCAGGCATGATTCCACTATGTCTTGGGCCGTAATCTCTCTTTGGGCCAGCATGTCTTTCAATTCATGGGCAGTCAATTCACATAGCCGCACCTGACTTCCTCCTCACTGCACAAGTTAGTGCTATCGGCTGCGATCGCGAAAATTCACACAATTCGGGGCACTTTAAAACACCCGTTTTCCTCTAGAGGAGCATTGGCCAGTATATCATCCCTGTTAGTCTCTTCCGGGCTCACCCCATCATCGCGAAAGACATTACTCAGAGGAAGGACGTGAGTTAGAGGCTCAATCTTGCTGGTATCGAGGTCGTTCAGCCGCGACATGTAATCGAGGATGGCTGTCAACTGCTCCGCAAACCTCTCCTTTTCTCCATCACTCAACTTCAAACGAGCCAATGCTGCAACATGTTCAACTTCTTCTCTGGTCAGTAGCATGGACTTTAGACCTCCCGCTATCCTGCTTGCACGGCAACCTACATCCGAGCCCAACTATAAAATAAAGTGTGCGTTCACGCACACCCTTATCGCCAATGGCTGGGGCGGAAGGATTCGAACCCTCGAATGCTGGAGTCAGAGTCCAGTGCCTTACCGCTTGGCGACGCCCCATTCACTTGAAAATTGATGTTCACATGTTAATTTTACAGAAAACCAGCCTTTCCGTCAAGGTCC